>JACMOE010000528.1 GCA_014378185.1 Gemmatimonadaceae bacterium
CCAGGCGGGCACGCTCGCCGGAACCGCGTACCGTCCGGACTCGGGTCTCCTCGTGAGCGGGCTGGATGAGGTAACCGGCCAGCAGAACACGCAACATGTGTCGACGCAGGACTACTTCCACGCCCTCGCACAGATCGAGGAGCCGTGGGTCTATGATGCGACATACGCGAAGCTCCGCGAGGCGCGGCTCGGCCTCACCTTGCCGACCACCTTCTGGAGCCTCCCGTTCGAGAGCGCCACACTCTCGCTCGTCGGCCGCAACCTGCTGGCGTGGTCGCGTGCCGGAGACATCGATCCGGAGTCGACCGTGCGCGCCGCGCGCTTGGGCAGCCTCGACCTGGGACAACTCCCCTTCGCGCGCAGCATCGGCCTGCAGCTCTCCGTCACGCCATAGGCACTTTTCTGCACTTGACCGCAAGAGCGGCGTGTTGCGCTTGCGTTTGTGGTGCTGCTTCATCACCTTTGTGTGCTTGATTCGAATAACCATCGTTCACTTTCCTGCCCATGTCGCGTCACACTGATCTTCTCACGCTTTTCTCTGAGCGTACAGCCGTCGTAGGAGTCATCGGACTGGGCTACGTCGGCCTGCCGCTGGCCGTCGAGTCAGCGCGCAGCGGATATCGGACCGTCGGCTTCGACCTCAACGAACAAGTGGTCGATACGATCAGCGGCGGACGAAGCCACATTCAGGACGTTTCGTCAGAGCAACTCGCCGCCTTCGTGGCCGAGGAGCTTCTCTCGGCAACCACGGATGTCGCGCGACTCCGCGAATGCGACGCGATCTCGATCTGCGTGCCGACGCCACTCAACAAGATCAAGGATCCAGATCTCAGCTACATCGTGGCAGCGGGTCAGTCCATCCGGGACGTCCTGCGTCCCGGGCAGCTGATCATTCTCGAAAGCACGACGTTTCCGGGAACCACGCGAGAGGTGCTCCTGCCCATCCTCGAGGAGACAGGTCTGCAGATTGGTACGGATTTCTGGGTATGCTTCAGTCCTGAGCGAGTGGATCCCGGCAACGCTCAATGGCAGACGCGCAATACTCCCAAGGTCCTCGGCGGAGTCACTCCTGAATGCCTGGACGCGGGCCTAGCGTTGTATTCGCGTATTTTCGACGTGATGGTTCCAGTAGAAAGTGCGGAGGCGGCGGAACTGGTGAAGGTGTACGAGAACACCTTCCGCATGATCAATATTGCCCTTGCTAACGAGCTGGCACAGGCCTGCGACAAGCTCAATATCGACGTCTGGGGGGTAATCGACGCGGCGGCCACGAAGCCGTTCGGCTTCATGAAATTCACACCGGGACCGGGGCTGGGTGGTCACTGTATCCCACTTGACCCGCACTACCTCGCGTGGAAGATGCGCACGCTATCGTACAAGACGCGGATGATTGATCTGGCCAGCGAGATCAACACGGAGATGCCCGCATACGTCGTCAACAGGGTCACCGACGCGTTGAACGGTGAGGAGCGCTCCGTGCGCGGAAGCCGTGTACTTGTGCTGGGGATCGCATACAAGAGGAACATCGACGATCTGCGGGAGAGCCCGGCGCTCGAGGTGATCCGGCTGTTGCAGCTGAAAGGGGCGATCGTGGAGTATCACGACCCCTTCTGTCACGAAATCGCTGACGACGGCCATACGGCGATTCGGCATTTGCCGATGCGAAGCGTGGAGCTGACAGCAGAGCTGCTTCAAGGGACGCATCTCGTACTCGTCGTAACTGACCACTCGTCGGTGGACTACCAACTGGTCGCGACCAGCGCGTCACTGGTCGTTGATACGCGGGGAGTCATGCGTGGTGTGGAAGGCCGTGCACGGATCGTGGGACTTTCCGGCGCGCCTGTGGCTCATGGGCGCGCGGTGCTGCAGGCGGCGGCCCTCTAGATATCGCTACCAGAGACGTCGTTTCCAGGCGTCAGGGGGCTGATCGGTTGGGCATCGCCAAGCCCCGACTCGCGCTGCTCCCGCACCCGCCGATCCGGTAACGAAAAGGCGAACACGGATCCGGTCTCGGGAAATTCCGCCCATGCGCGACCCCCCAGCGATTGCGCCGTGTCACGCACAATGCTCAGGCCGAGACCCGTGCCCTCGATCTCGGTCACCGTTTCGTGCGCGCGAAAGAAGCGCTCGAACAGCTGCGCGCGCTTGTCGGCAGGCACCCCGAGCCCGTTGTCGCGCACGCGGATCACGAGTTCGCCCACGCCAGTCGGGCCGTCCTCATGCGTGGCCGTCACTTCGGCCCAGCGTTCGCTGCTGCTGGAATCCGCGTACTTGATGGCGTTCGACAGGTAGTTCGTGAGGCAGAGTTCCACGCCGGCGGCGCTCACCTCCGCGTCGGGCAGGTCGGGCGAGACGCGAAGATCCACGTTTGCGGCGCCTGCCGCCTCGCGCACCTGGCGAATGGCCTCCGCCGCAGCGGCGCGCAGGCTGATGCGCTGCTGCTGCCTGACGTCAGCGCCGCTCCGGCCCACGGCCAGGATGTTCGTCACCGCACTCTGCATCAACCGCGCGTTCCGGCGAACGATGTCCACAAACCTGGCACCCTCGGCGGCGGGCATGTCGGGAAAGTCGTGCAGCATGTCGCTGGCGCCCAGGATGGTGCCGATCCGGTTCTTGATCTCGTGCGAGACGGCGCGGTTGAACGTGCGGATACGCTCCTCGCGCTCGCGCACCTCCTCACCGGCAAGGCGGAGGAAGTGCGTGGTGGTGGTCTCTTGAATGATCGTGACCGCCCGGAACAGCCGCTGCCCGCAGGTGAGGAGCTCGCTCTTGGCGCAATCCTCCTCCAGGGTATCGGCTACCTGCGCCAGGTAGCTGAAGAGGATCCCGCCAAGGATCTCGTGTTCCTTGAGGATCTCGTAGACGTCAAAGCCCTGGGCGTGACGCAGGGCGCCAAGCTCCATCGCCTTGCCCACCACGGGCATGTCCACGGTGATCTCCGCGGACGGGTTCTCGAGGTACGCCGCAATGCCGACGATGAGCAACGGCACGTGATCGAGCAGCTCGTCGGTCGGAAACACCCGGTTCGGATCGAGCGAGACCCGCTCCGAGATTCGCTCGAGCCAGCGCATCGTGAGCTCCTCCTTGGCGTCGCGCAGGCGATTCGCAAGCGCGCCGGCCAGGGGGCATTCGTGGGTCAGTTCGTGGGGCATGGCAGGGTGGCGTGCATTCTCCGGACCGCTTGACCGTTCGTACGTTTGCGGGCTCCGGGCTCCCGTGCCCGACGTGATAGCCGAAGCGGGCCGAGGAGGTCGACAATTGGCCTAGTGCGGCGTATTGACGCGACCCACGCGCCCTGGCGACGCCAGGTCCGCCTGTCGCGCCGAGGCAGGATCGCTGAGCAAGCCGACCATGAAGCGCTGCGCCTCGGAAATCCGCTCGACTTCGATGGCGATG
The DNA here is from genome assembly GCA_014378185.1 of Gemmatimonadaceae bacterium. Taxonomy (GTDB): domain Bacteria; phylum Gemmatimonadota; class Gemmatimonadetes; order Gemmatimonadales; family Gemmatimonadaceae; genus AG11. The sequence continues at coordinate 3,397 of JACMOE010000528.1, forward strand.
GTGTCTACCGCCATTTCGAGCCGTTGCTGGCGTTCCTGGTCGTAGTGTGCCTCGCGACGGATCGGCATCACGGACCCCCGACGCCAGAGAATCCGCGTCACGAGGCCGATGGCCAGGAAGGCGGCAGTGGAAATGACGATCACCGTCATGACCTGGGCGAACACAAGCGTTTCGTTCATGCGTCTCTCC
>JACMOE010000529.1 GCA_014378185.1 Gemmatimonadaceae bacterium
AGGTCGTCGGCATCGGACACGATGCCCATCGCCTGCTCCGGATCTCGCCCCCGTGCGCGATAGCCTTCGCGCGTGCGCACGGACTGCGGCAGCAGGCCCACGTGTCCGAACACTGGAATGCCCGCGGCGATGATGGCCTGCACGCGCGGGATCATGTCGCCGCCACCTTCGAGCTTCACCGCATCGCACCCGGCTTCGCGCACGAACCTGAGCGCCGACGCTACCGCGTGTGCGTCACTGTCCTCGTACGTGCCGTACGGCAGGTCGCCGATGACCGGAATGCCGGACACCGCGCGCCGCACCGCGCGTGTCAGCATGAGCAGTTCGTCGATGGTAATCTCGCGCGTTGACGCGTGGCCCAGCACCGTCATCGCCGCCGAGTCGCCAACGAGGATGACATCCACTCCTCCAGCCATGGCGATGCGCGCAGACGGGTAGTCGTACGCGGTGAGCATCACGATCGGCTGCCGGCGCGCGTAGAGCGCGTCCAGCTGGTCCAGCACCGTTGTCATGCCGCGCCCTCGCGGTGGATCAGCACGTTGTCGATCAGCCGCACGCCGCCGACGCGCGCCGCGATCGCGATGAGCGTGGTGCCGGTGAACGACGTGACCGGCAGGAGTGTCGCGGCGTCCACGGCGGCGAAGTATTCCGGCTCGATCCCCTCCGCCTTCAGGAGTATCGAACCGGCGGCCAGGGCAATGGCGGTGTGCGTCTCGCCTCGCGCCACGGCATGCTCCACCGCGGAAAGCGCCTTCCACAGCGTCACCGCCTTCTGCCGGGCCGCGGAATCGAGCAGCGCATTCCGGCTCGACATCGCCAAACCATCAGCCTCGCGCACTGTCGGGCAGATCTCGATGCGCACGGGAAGGTCGAGGTCGCGTACCAGGCGCTGGATGATCAGTGCTTGCTGCGCATCCTTCTGCCCGAAGAATGCCGCATCGGGTTGCACCATGTTGAGCAGCTTGGTGACCACGGTGGCCACGCCCCGAAAGTGCTGCGGACCGCGCGCCACTCCCTCCAGCGGCACGGACAACTCAGCCACCTCTACCGTCGTCGCGAAACCACCGGGGTACACCTCGTCCACCGCCGGAGCGAACAGCACGTGCACACCGACGGACTCCAGCAGCCGGACGTCCCGCGCCTCGTCGCGTGGGTATCCATCCAGGTCCACTGCCTCCGTGAACTGGGCTGGGTTCACGAACAGCGATACGACCACACATTCGCCGTCCTTGCGCGCGCGCTGCATCAACGCAAGGTGGCCGTCATGCAGGGCCCCCATGGTGGGCACGAATGCAATGCGTTCGCCCCGCACGCGCGCAGCCCGGATCACCGCGCGCAACTCGTCCACCCGTCGCACGACGATCACCGTGCGACTCCCGCGGGAGCAGCGGCCAGCGACCTGGTCGCGGCGACGAGGCAATCCCACATCACCACCATATCCGGCGCGGCCGCAGCCACGGCGGCGCGTTGGCGAGCGATGGTCTCCTCGTCACCCCGGGCAATCGGCCCCGTGAGCGCCTCGCGCGCACCCAGTGCCGCCCATTGCTCGACCGTCGCGCGCACGAGGGGTACGAGCGCCGAGCGATCCAGGCCCACCTGCCGAGCGAGGTGCTCCGCACTCGCCTCGAGCGTGACCAGATAGTTCGAGGCCATCGTCGCGGCAGCGTGATAGAGTGGTCGCTGCTCGGGCGCAATGACCCGCGCGGTCATCCCCAGGCGAGCCGCCAGCGCGCGCGCAACACCTGTGGCGCGCACCGTGCTGCCTTCGACGACGCACGTCGCGCCCGCAAAGCGCGCACTCGCGCCCACGACGCTGAGCAGCGGGTGCATGGCAAACCGTTCGTGCGGAGCGAGCAGCGAGAGGTCGGCGGACGCGCTCACGTGACCCACGAGTGCGCCGGCGGCAATCGCTGCGCTCGCGCGCGCGATCTCGCGATCCGGCACGCAGAGCAGGACGATGGCCGCACCCGCCGCATCGGCCCCGCGCGCCAGCGGCCCGCGCACTGCAACACCCGCCGTACGCAGTGCGGCAGACAGTGCCCCACCCATTCGTCCATCGCCGACGATATCACACCATCCCGGCGGCACATCCCTGACCGGTGCCGTCGCAGCGCCGTCATCTGGCAGCATCATCATCGAGCCGAATCGCCTGGGGTGAGCAGCACCGCTGCGTGAACGTCAAATGTAGCAGTACACGGGTATGCTCGCCCCTCGGGACGCCAACAGGCAACGGCTCAGTGCGTGCCCGCCTCCGCCTGCGCGCGCGCGGCCGCATCGACCACGCGCTGCGCCGCTTCGGACGGCATCTCCTCATAGCCGCGGAAGTGCCGCTGAAAGCTGGCGCGACCATGCGTCATCGACTGGAGCGCGCTCGCATACAGATGCAGCTCGGACTGCGGCACCACCGCGCGCACCCGCGTGCCCCGGATGTCATCGGGCGTCTCCGTGCCCAGGATGTGGCCGCGGCGCGCGGACAGGTCGCCCAGCACATCACCCAGCGACGATTCCGGCGTGATGATCTCCACTTCATCGAGTGGCTCCAGGAGCACCGGCTTGCACCGGGGCGCCACAGACTTGAACGCCTGGATGCCGGCCATCTTGAACGACATCTCGTTGGAATCCACCGTGTGGTAGGAGCCATCGTACAACTCCACCCGGAAATCCACGAGCGGAAATCCCGCGAGCACGCCGCGTTCCGCGGCCTCATTGATCCCGCGCTCCACGGCGGGTATGAACTTGCTCGGGATCGCACCACCCACGATGCGATCGTCGAACTGGATGCCGTCGCCGCGGGGCGTCGGCATGATCCGCACCCAGCAATCCCCGAACTGGCCGCGCCCTCCCGACTGCTTCTTGTGCTTGCCCTGCCCTTCCGCGCGCATCCGGATCGTCTCGCGATACGCAATCCGCGGTTTCGACAACTCGGCCGACACGCCGAACTTCCGCTTCAGCTTCGCCAGCGCCACCTCGAGGTGCCGCTCGCCCATGCCCGACACGAGCGTTTCGTGCGTCTCCGCGTTCCAGTGCGTTTCGAAGGTGGGATCTTCGTCATGCAGCCGGTGCAGCCCGAGCTGGAGCTTCTCCTCGTCCGCGCGATTGACGGGATGAATTGCGAGTTCCACCAGCGGATCGGGAAACGCGATTTGCGGTAGCCGCACGGGGTGCGCGCGCGTGGACAGCGTGTCATTCGTGTGCGTATTCCGCAGCTTGGCCACGCAGCCGATGTCGCCAGCGTGCAGGCGCGGTACCTCCACGCGATCGCGTCCCTGCATCACCGCCAGGTGATTCAGCTTCTCCGGAGCATCGCGCGTCACGTTGTACAGCTCGTCACCGTTGCGGACGGAACCCGACAGCACGCGAAAGAGGCTCACGTCTCCCACGTGCGGCTCGCTCTGCGTCTTGAACACGATAGCGGCGAACGGAGCATCGTCATTCGCGTGGATCTCGACCGTGAGGTCGCTTTCGGCCCCCGTGAAGGCGTGGAGCTCTTCCATTTCCCAGGCGTTGGGCATCAGCTCGACGATGGTCGACAACACGGCCCGCGTGCCGTAGTTGAGCGTGGACGATGCGCAGAAGAGCGGAAACAACTCACCGCGCTTCATTGCATCCTTCATCGCCGCGATGGCCTCGTCGCGCGATATCTCCTCGCCGTTCAGGTAGCGCTCGAGCAGCGTATCGTCCGTGGCGGCAATCGTCTCGATCAGCTCTGCATAGTATCGGTCGAACTGCGGCTGCATTTCCGGAGGCACGTCGGTCTCCTCATAAGCGCCGCTTCGCGCGCCCCGTGCATAGATGTGCGCCTTCTTGTCGAAGAGGTTCACGACGCCGTGGAAATGCGCGCCCTCGCCGACGGGTACTTCGATGGGGATGACCTTGGTGGTGAGCCGTTGCCGGATCTGCTGGTAGATGGCGTCGAAATCAGCGTGCTCCTTGTCCATCATGGTGACGATGAACATCACCGGGTCCCGCCGCGACACCGCCTCGCGGAACATGCGCTCCGTCCCCACCTCGACGCCGGGCGTCCCGCCAATGACCCACAGCGCGCCGTCCGCCGCCGCGGGCCCCGCCAGGGCGTCGCCCTGAAAGTCCAGGAAGCCCGGCGTGTCGAGCAGGTTGATCTTGCTGCCCATCCACTCGGCGTATGCGCAGCCGAGGTTGATGGAGTAGGCGCGCTCCAGTTCCTCGGGCGCCGTGTCGGTCAGGGCGGTGCCATCAGCGACACTGCCATGCCGCTTACTCGCGCCGGACACGAAGGCCAGGGCGTCGACCAGGCTGGTCTTGCCGCTGCCGCCGTGTCCAACCACCGCGATGTTGCGGATTTCGGATCCCTGATACTCTCGCATTCGTGAACCTCGCTCTGCCAGGAGAGGATGCCGATGCGTGGGAGGATGTCGGGCGTCGCGCGGACGGCGAATGAAGGACGTCGGCATGTCGGTCCCACCTTTCTTGCGTACACCCGAGAGATGGGGGAGACACCGCAGGGTGTCAAGCAACGGGAACTGCTCCGTTCGCTGGGTCTCCACGGATCGTGCGGGCGCGGCCGTTCGTTTCCTGAAACAGAGCGGCCCGCGCAGGGCTGCGCGGGCCGCTGTACAACCACATCTCTGACGTTGAACGGTTCGTTTCAGTCCCCCTCATAGTCGAAAGCCAGTCCATCTGCCTCACGAAGCCGGTCCAGCAGCGACTCCAGTGGCGCGAGCACCGGAGCAGCCAAGCCAACCACGGGGCCGAGCGACACGGTGATGGCGCGGCGTGCGCCTTCCGGCCAGTCGGGCATCGACAATCCGGCAACCAGCCGCCGGATGAGATGTCCGCACTCGCCCAGCAGCAGGGCGGCCGTTTCGTTGAGAATGTCGAGCGGAATCTCGAGGTCGTGCGACACGAGCTGCCCCGTTCCCACGTCTCTCCACGCGGCGTCGCCGATGGCGCCCCGTTCTGCCCACACGCCGAGATGGCGAATGGCATCCAGATTGTCGTGCCCCTCACCGGTACGATGCGACTCGACCGCCGCCGCCAGCGCGAGTGCGAGTGACTCCGCGTTCGGCACGCCGTACAAGGTCACGATATCACGCGCCGGACGCTCGGACGAGAGCGACGACGGCAACGTGTTCACATGCGCGAGCACCGGTGAATGATCGGGGCTCTCCTCGAGCATCACGAGGACATCCATACCCCCCTCCTGAAGAAATCCTGCGTCAACGTTCCTCCATCCCCACGACGACCATCTCGATCCCGATGTTTCAGCGGCAGGAGCCGGAGCACGAGCCGCCGTGGGATCGAACACGATCGCTCCGCCAAAGTTCCTGACCGAGCGTCACGGCTGCGCGACGCGCGCGTCCCGGCTGTGGAACGACGCGAACCTCGAATTCCGCTAGTTCGAGGGTTTCCCGACGCCCAAAAAGGCATATCGCATACCAGCTACTGCTGCGATTGCCCCCCCGGCGTAGAGCACCCGCAACTCGCCCAGTGTGAGGAGTGCGGAGAGGCCGCCGGAGGTCCGGGCAACGAGATGGACGTGCACGAGGTAGCCAACCAGCACTACCACGCCCGTCGTCACCGTGCGGAAAATCGTTCGACGTGTGGATGTGAGCTCAGCAATGGCGACCCCCGCCATTGCGCTCACAGCAAGTACCACCGCACACCCCACCAGCGTCACATCGAACTGAAAACCCCACACATTGTCAGCGCGTTCGCCGATGACGGTATGCGCGGCAGCATTCAGTGCGCGCCATGCCGTTCCGGATCGCCGACCAACTCCGATGAGAATGCCGAGCGAGGAAGCAGCAAGCAGCCCGCCGACGCCCGCGATGAGTGGCAGGCGGTGTCGCGGCAGGGGTCGTGAGGGGAAATTCGGTGCTGTATCGTCGGTCACGCGCGCAAGGAACGGCCGTGCTGCCCGAAAAGGAAGGGGCTGAACGCAAACGCGCCCGCCATGCAGGCGGGCGCGTTTGAGAGGGCGGGACGGGGCGCGTTACCTCTCGCTCGTGTCCGGATAGCAGTCCGTCTCGACGGCCGGATCGCAGGAGCGTCCGGACGACGTGAGGTAACCCGTGAAGTGCTTGATGTGTCGCATGGAGACGCCGCTCTTCGTGTCGACGAACGTGCGCACCGATGGATCACCCGCCGCGTCGTTCACGCCATTTGCGCCGACCGCAGGCGCCCAGAGGATCGAATACTTGGAAATGTCGGTCACCCCAATGACGCTTGGCGTATACATGTAGATGTACACCCACTGCTTCTCGTCGGTCGACGGGACAAAGCGCAGCGACGGGGAAAAGTCCACCCACGTGCCGAGCTTCGCCGTGCGAACCTTCGCATGGATGCGTAGCGCGCCCTTCAACGCAACGCACGGGGCGTCCCACGTGCCGGGACCATAGCTGCTCACCGAGGGGTCGCAAATGCTGCGAGCCGGAAAGACAATCGCATGATTGCCGAGCATGAACACGCCACCGTTGGGCGTGACGGTGAAATCGACGTCGTCAGAAGCCTCGGCCTTTCCACCCAGGCTCAACTGCGGGCTGCCTGCGGGCGCGAGCATCATGGAAACCGGACCAGTCGAGGAAGCCTGAGGGGCCGACACACTCTCTTGGCAGCCGGCAACAGCCAGCATCGTGACCAGGGTGCTCACTGTCTTCCAATTGAAACTACGCATCGAGTTTACCGGGATGAGGCAGGTGCGGACAACGCTGATCGCATACATCGGAGGCCAGCCGCGATACCATGGAGACTACGGAGACGGGCGGACTCCACCCGTCCCGCGCGTCACGCAGGTCTATGGAGTATAACCGTCAAATAGAATCGGTCAATAGGGGATTAACTGTCAAGCAATAAGGCATCGAACCGTTTCTTCATTTTCGGGGTGCTGAGCACCTCCCGGTGCAGCGCATACCGGTCTACAGCGGACTGAACCATTTCAGAAGCGTGTGGGCGCAGCGCGAGGCCGAATTCCGCGA
>JACMOE010000530.1 GCA_014378185.1 Gemmatimonadaceae bacterium
GGAGCCCTGTTCCGTCTCATACCCAATCGCGAGCGCGACGCCGCGGATCCCGCCACACAGTTCGACAGCTGATGCCGCTCCTGACCCATGACATCCTCCGCCAGCTTCCAAAGGCGGAACTGCACTGCCACCTCGACGGCTCACTGCGCCCCGAGACCATGATCGAGCTCGCGCGCGAGCTGGATCGCCCGATGCCCGCTCCCGACGCGGCGTCCCTGCGCGAGTACATGACCGTGGACGACGCACGGAATCTCGAGGATTACCTGGAGCGCTTCGCGATCACCCTGTCCGTGATGCAGACGGAGGGTGCGCTCGAGCGCATCGCGTACGAGCTGGCGGAAGATGCGGCGCACGACGGCGTGCGATATATCGAGGTACGCTACGCGCCTGTCCTGAACGTGCGCGAGGGGTTGTCGCTGGAGCAGGCAGTGGAGGCCCCCCTGCGCGGCCTCGCGCGCGCAGAGGCGGACCACGGCATCAAGGGGCGGGTGATCGTCACCGCCATCCGGAACATGGCACCGAGCGTGTCGCAGGAACTCGCGGAGCTGGCGGTTGCCTTCAAGCGGCAGGGCGTCGTCGGATTCGACCTCGCTGGCGGCGAAGCAGGTAATCCCGCCAAGGCGCATCGCAAGGCCTTCGAGCACGCGCGCTGCCACGATCTCGCCTGTACCTGTCACGCTGGCGAGGGTGACGGCGCGGACTCCGTGCGCGAGGCGATCCACGTGTGTGGCGCGGATCGCATCGGCCACGCCACGCGACTCATCGAGGACACGTCACTCACCGACTATTGCAACGACCGGCGCATTGCCCTCGAGATCTGCCTCACGAGCAATGTTCAGACGCGCGCGGCGGAGTCCTACGCCGCGCACCCATTCCGCGAGTACTACGATCGCGGGCTCAACGTCGTGCTCAACACGGACAACCGTCTCATGAGCAATGTCACGCTCACGGACGAATACATGCACGCCGCGCAGTCACTCCATTTCAACTTCGACGAACTGGCCCGCGTCGCGCTCAACGGCTTCGAAAGCTGCTTCCTTCCATACGACGAGCGGATATTGCTCATCGCCGATGCGCAGCGTGACATCGACGCACTCCGGCGCTCCATCGGATGAGTGACGGCGCACCATACGGCACTGCGGCGGCGCAGTCTGCGGCGGTTGCCATCCGGGCGCGCACCACGGCCGTCGCTCCGGTCGTCGGCATCGTCCTCGGATCCGGGCTGGGTGGCCTCGCCCGGCGCATCACCAACGCCGTCGCCATTCCGTTCGGTGAGGTGCCGGGCTTTCCCCAGGCAACGGTGGTCGGCCACGCCGGCCAACTCATCTGCGGGCTGCTTGGTGGCCGCCCGGTGGTGGCCCTCGCCGGTCGCTTTCACATCTATGAGGGCCACGACGCGGCGCTCGCCGGATTCCCGGTCCGTGTGATGCATGCGCTCGGGGCTCCGGTCCTCTTCGTGTCCAACGCGGCCGGCGGCATTCGACGCTCCTTCCGCGCGGGCGACCTCATGCTCATTCGCGATCACCTGAACCTCATGTTCCGCAACCCGCTCACGGGCGCTGTCGAGACCGGTGACGAGCGATTCCCCGACATGAGCGCGCCGTATGACGTCGCGCTCGGCGACCGCATTCGCGAGCACGCCACCGCCCTCGGCATTCCGCTGCAGGAGGGAGTGTACTGCGGCCTCCTCGGCCCCACGTACGAAACGCCCGCTGAAGTGCGAATGCTGGCCGCGCTCGGTGCGGACGCGTTGGGCATGTCCACTGTGCCGGAGGTGATCGTGGCACGCGCGCTCGGCATGCGGGTGGCCGGGATCAGCTGCGTGACGAACCTGGCATCAGGCATTTCGCCACACGCCCTGTCGCACGCCGAGGTAATCGAGACGACGACGCTGGTGGCGGCGCGCTTTGAGTCGCTCGTCGAGCGCCTCATCGCTTCGTTGTAGCAGGCGTCAGGCGTGGGGCCGCCACTCAGGGCGGGGGCAGCGCGATCCACGCGGCGTTACGAGTCCGTTGCAGGAGGGCAGGGAAAGCGAGACGAAGGAAGAACATTCTTCCGGGAATCTGGTGGCGTGTGTCGTACACCCCCACTGCACTCTCCTCTGCCCAATCGGCGCTCATGCCACGTCTCCCGAGTCTGATCGCGCTCTTGTTCGTGGTTGCCCCCATGGGCCGGACGCTCACAGCGCAACAAGCGAGCGGCCGCATTGTCGGTCGCGTGATCGATGCGACGTCCGGCGCCGGCATCACGGATGCCGGAGTACAGGTCGTCGGCACGTCAGTGGGTACGGGCACCGGGGTCGACGGACGCTTTACCCTGCCGTCCGTGACAGCCGGCACCGTCGCCTTGCGGGTTCGACGCATCGGCTATGCGTCGAAGACGATTACCGGCCTGTTGCTGGATGCGGGACATACGCTCGAGCAGGATA
>JACMOE010000531.1 GCA_014378185.1 Gemmatimonadaceae bacterium
GCCCCACCAGTCATCCCAGTACGAGTACGCTGGCTTGGCGGAATATCCCTCGTGGCTGATGGATGGCGGAAGCAGGCCGAACACGAACAGTGAGTCTGCTGACCGGTATGTAGCGGTGCGTCGCGTCTGTCGCAGCGAATCGAGATGAGCGGCCACCATGGCCAGCACGGGCCAATGGCGCCTGATCGTGGCCGAGTCGTGCGTCATCCGCCAGTACTCGGCCGCAAGGTACAGGAGTTCGCCGTCAGCGTCGTTTTCGGTGACAGGATCAGCGCCGCGCGCATCGACGCAACAGGGCACCTTGCCGTCAGCGAACACGTACGGCGTGAACCAGTCGAGGAATGCGCGAACGTCGGCAGCGTGGCCCAGACGCAGGAGGGCGGACGACGTCAGCGCCCCGTCCCGGATCCAGCTGCGGCGATAGCTGCGCGTGCCGGGCTGCAAGGCGGGCCCGCGCGCGTTGATCAATACGTAGGCCAGCGAGGAGCGCAGCGTGCGCGCCATGGCTGCACCCGTGCCGGGCAGCGCGAGCTGCACGCTCTGTTCGCGATCCCACACGGCACGCGCAGCGGCGAGTGCGAGCATGCCGTTCGCGCCGAGCGCCGGGGCATCGTTGCCTGACGCGGGGAGTGCGAGCCAGACGTCGGCGCTGTCGCGCGCGCGGAGTGCGAGGGTCCATTGAAGTGCCCCCGAAGCGAATCCCGTGGGGTTGGTCACGACGGTATCACGCGGCAACTCGTTTTTGCGCAGGGTCTCGACGACTGATCCTGCGTCGAATGCGATTGCACGCACGGTGGCACCAGGGGTGATCGCGACGATCGACTCACTGCTGTTGACGATCATGCCCCGGGTGTTGCCGACGATCGAGTGCACCGTGGCCGCGCCACCTGGCGTTCCGAGAAACTGCCAGGGTGGGTTGACCTGCACGGGGCGGAGGGCGACAGCCAGCCGTATCGAGCGAGATATCGCACGCTTGTTCACCACGCGGTAGCGCACCCAGATCACGGAGTGGAGCGGCGTTCCAGTGGCGAACGCCGTAATTGCGAGCACGAGTTCGTTCGTCACGCGACGAACCGTCGGGATGGGTCGCCAGCCCGCATCCAGCGAGTGTGTCGTGCGCCCGTTCCGCCAGGTGAGTAGGCGGGAACCGGTAGACACGAACGGCTCGAGTGAGAATCCGCCGAGCCGGGATTCCACGCTGCCATCCTCGCTGATGAGTGCGTCGCGCTCATCGTGTGGGATGCCCATGACCGTCCAGTACGATTGCTGGTGCGTGAGCGCGCGTGGCCAGTCGCCGAGTGGAGCGGCGGCGGCCACTGCCTCCAGGAATGCGCTGCGTGTTGGCGCAACGTTGGCTGGCAGCAGGCGGAGGGACGCCAAGCGATAGCCGTGCTTGCGACTGCTCGCGTGGAGCACCAGCCGGAGCCACGCGGTCTCCAGCTCCGGCAGGTGGATGAAGCGCCGGCCGCTCGCTGCGTCATGGATGTCGCGGAGCCTGGTCCATCGGATGCCGTCGTCGGAACTCTCGATGGAGTAGTCGCGCGCCCAGTCCCGTGCGTCCCAATCCAGTGCCGCGCCGCTCAGGGCGCGCGGGCCGTGAAAGTCGAGGACCAGCTGCTGCTCTCCGTCACCAGCGCTGCGCCAGCCGCCCGTGCGGGTGATGCGGGTCGCGCGAGTGGGAAGGCGCGCAAAATCGTGAGCCAACAAGGCGGCTGGCGTCGTGCCCAGCGCGGTAGATGATGCCGTTGCCGTGGGACGCACGCTGTCCGCAACTGGCAGCGGCAGGGGGACGAGCGACAGCCGGTCGAGACTGATCCATCCCTTGCCCCCGGCCCCAGCGGTAATGGCGATTTCGATTGCGGCTATGTTGCGCGGCGGTCCGCCACCGGCCGGGCCCCAGGCGAAGGAGAGGTCAGAGGGACGAAAGCGCAGCGTCGTCCACTCCGGAGCGGGCGAGAGGGCCTGGCGACGCATCCACCAGACGTTGAGGCCGGACGAGTCGATGAACTTGATTTCGAGCGTGTTGGGAGGCAGCGCTCCGCGTACGCGCAACGTGATGGCCCAGTGCGGCGGGAGTGGCGGCAGCGCGAACGCATGACTCGCGACGGCGTAGCCAGCGTGGCCCTGGTAGTCCACGTCGAATCGCAGGGCTGGTGTATCTGTTTCCCTGTCCGGGGCCAGCGCGAGGCGAACGCCATCGGAAGGCACAGCGCGCCAGCCCGCCGTGTCATTGAAGGCGAGCAGCGTGAGTGGAGCGCCTTGCGCGCACAGTTGGGTGGTCGCGGCCAGTGTCACCAGGAGAGCGACGGCGACGCCTTTTGCATGTGCTGAACACCAGCCCATCGTCACTTCACGCTTCCTTCGGCGACCCCTTCCACGTAATACCGCTGGAGGAAGAGGAACAGCGTCAGCACCGGAAGGACCGTGATGACGGCGCCCGCCATCATCAGCTCCACGTCCTGCGCGTGCTCGCCAACGAGGCCGGCCAGCGCAACGGGCAACGTGTACTTGCGATCGTCGCTGAGCACGATGAGCGGCCACATGAAGTCGTTCCACGTGGCCAGGAATGTCCACAGCGCCAGCGTGGCGAGCACCGGCTTGATCGTTGGCAGCACGATGGACCGGAAGACGCGGAATTCGCTCGCGCCGTCGATGCGCGCGGCGTCGAGCAGGTCGTCCGGAATGGAGAGCGCGTACTGCCGTACGAGGAAGATGCCGAAGATGCTGGCGAGCCCCGGGACGATGACACCGCCGTAGTTGTTCACGAGACCGAGCGATTTTACGAGCAGGAAGAGGGGCAGCATGGCCACCTGTACCGGAATGGCCAGCCCCGCGGCGAGCACGCGGAACGTCCTGTCGCGCCCGCGAAAGCGCAGCTTGGCAAACGCATAGCCCGCCGACGCATTGATGGCGAGCGCGGCGACCGTCGTGATAC
>JACMOE010000532.1 GCA_014378185.1 Gemmatimonadaceae bacterium
GAGGCGGCAAACGAGAATGCGGTGCTCGTGGCGCCGGTGGGGAAGGGGGCGTACGTGTACACCACGCTGGCGCTGTTCCGGCAACTGCCGGCAGGTGTGCCGGGTGCGGCGCGGATATTCCTCAATCTCATCGCGGCCGATGGGGTTGCGCCGGCCTCGGCTTTGCCGAGGCCGTGAACGATGGTGCGGAGCGCCCATTCGTGTTCCAGTACTTGTACTGAGCGACTTCATACTTGACGAACCATTTTCCGTCGTCATCGGGATGTCCTTTCCCCAACTCGTGCGCACCTCCAGTTTACAGCAATGCTACTTTCCAGCCTCGACGGCGCAGTGAATCCCAGCGGCACCGAGCGATCGCGCCTCGATGCGCTGCTCGAGGCAGTGCCGCTGGCGCTGTCCGTATTCGACGGCACGCTGGCGCTGGTGGCAACCAATGCGCGTTACCGGGACCTCACCGGCCTTGATGCGAGCCAGGCGATAGGGCGGTCGATCTACGATTCATTCCCCAACGCGCTGGCCGACCTCACGGAGCAGGTGGACATCGCGGCGGGGGGTGCACCGGTGGTATCGGTGCGCGTGCCCTTCCAGCATCGCGGCGGGCGCCGCCTGGTGGAGGCCACGTTCGTGCCGCTCATCGATACGCACGGTGCGCGCGGCGTGCTGTTTGCCGGCAGCGACGTGACGGAGCGTGAGGAACTGCGTGAAGACCTGGCGCGCAGCGTGGCCCAGCTGGAATCGATCTTCGACGTGCTCCCCGACTCGGTGCGCGTGGTGGATGCCGACGGCGGCACCGTGCGCACGAATGCACAGGCGCAGCTCGAGCATGCCCAGGCGAAGCCGCAATCGCTACGCGAGCTGTGGCAGCTCGACCGCCCTCGTACGCTCAACGGCACCACGCTGTTCGTGCACGAGCATCCCACCGCCCGCGCGCTCCGCGGCGAGCGCGTGCGCGGCGAGATCCTGGAGGTGCGGCGCGGGACAAGTGGCACGCCCGCCGTCATCGAGGTGAACTCGAATCCGCTGTACGACCCGCACCGCAGGGTGCGCGGAGCGGTCACCGTGGAGCGCGACGTCACCGAGCGCACGCGCCTGGAGCAGCAGGTACGCACCGAGGCCGACCGCCTGGAGCGCATGGTGCAGGAGCGCACCAGCGAACTGCTGGCATTGCAGGAGGCGGCGTCCCGCGACCGTCGGCTGGCGGCGGTCGGGCAGCTGGCCGCCGGCGTGATGCACGACGTCAACAACGCGCTCAACCCCATCATGGCGGCGGCGTACCTGCTGGAAATGAATGCCGAGAATCCAGTGGCGGTGCGCGATTACGCCGTCCGGATCGCGCGTGCGGCCGAGACCGGCGCGGCGACGGCGGCGCGGGTGGGGCGATTCATTCGACAGGAGCCGCTGCTGGGGTCGCGTGAGGAGGCGGTGAACCTCAACGTGATGGTGGAGGAAGTGGTGGCCATGACGCGCCCTCTCTGGCGCGAGCGCGCAAAGGGTGGCGTCGTGATACTGGAGCAGTCGCTGGCACCTGGCGCGATCATCCGCGGCATTGCGGGCGAGATACGCGAGGCGCTGCTGAACCTGGTGCAGAATGCGCTGGATGCGATGGCCGGGGGCGGCACGCTCCGGATCCGGACCACGGTGGATGCGGAGGAAACGAGCGTGGCGGTAAGTGACACCGGCACCGGGATGTCCGAGGAGGTGCGGGAGCGGGCGTTCGAGCCCTTCTTCACCACCAAGGGGGTGAGCGGCACCGGTCTCGGCCTGGCCGAGGTGTACGGCATCGCTCGGCGGCATCGCGGGCGGGCGGAGATCGAGTCGGCGGCTGGAGCAGGCACGACGGTGCGCCTGGCCTTTCCGCTCGGCAACTTCACCGCAGGTCCGGTAGCGGAGCCTGAACTGCGGCCTCGGCAGCGGCGACGGATCCTTCTGGTGGAGGATCACCATGACAGCCGCGAGTTCATGCAGGCGCTGCTCGAGAGCGACGGGCACACTGTGCTTGCGGTTCGCAACGTGGAAGAGGCGCGCGAGCGGCTCCGCGATGATAGCTTTGGGCTGGACGTCCTGGTGACCGACATCGGACTGCCGGACGGCAGTGGGTGGGATCTCGTGTCGTATGCCAGGGAGCTGCGGCCGGCGCTGCGGATCGGGGTGGTGACCGGGTGGGAACCTCGCAATGAGCAGGATCCGGCATGCGACTTCACCTTGCGGAAGCCCGTGGGAGCAGCGGATCTGCTGGCACAGATTGCGGGATACGTTTGATCGCAGCAATGTTAACGCACCTCCTACTACCGTTTAACTGCAATGCCTGAAACGGGCTCGATTCGCATCCTGATTGCCGAAGACGACGACAACGCCCGTGCGTTGCTCGTTGAGCTGCTCAACACGATGGGTCACGTGGTGGTCGCCGAAGTGAACGGTGGCCGCGAGGCCATCGAGCGGGCGAAGGACGTGGTGCCCGACGTGGTGCTGCTGGACGTGTATATGCCCGATGGGTCTGGCAACGAGGCGGCGGAGCAGATTGCGGCGCAGGTGCCGGGTGTGGCCGTGGTGCTGTTCAGCGGGGATGAATCACTGGTGCTGTCCGAGCGCGAGGTGACGGCGACGTCGGCGATTGCGTTCCTGCCCAAGCCTACGCCCCCGCGAGTGCTGGATTCCACGCTGCGGCTGGCGGTGTCGCGGGCGCGCGAGTTTGCCGTGGCCAAGAAGGATGCGCAGGCGGCGCGCGGTGCACTCGAGAACCGGAAGACGATCGAACGGGCCAAGGGCATCCTCATGCGCCGGACGGGATCGTCCGAACAGGAGGCGTACCGGATCCTGCAGCGGACGTCGCAGGACCGGTCAGTGCCGATGGTGGAGATTGCGCGCGCGGTGCTGGCGAGCGAGCCGGGATTCCAGGAGAGCCAGACCGACGCCCTGTGAGCATGCCCTTGTGGTCGATGCGCCGGCTGGACACGGTTGACGACGCGCAGGTGCACCAGCTCACGGACGTCCTCATCGACTGCGTGGAAGGCGGCGCGTCGGTGAGCTTCATGCTGCCACTCAGCCGCGAGCGTGCGCTGGCATTCTGGCAGCGCGTGGCGCGCGACGTGACCATCGGGGCGCGGGCGCTCCTGGTGGCGGAAGATGCGCATGGCATCTGCGGCACCGTGCAGTTGGTGTTCGACCTGCCGGAGAACCAGCCGCACCGCGGCGACCTGGCAAAGATGCTGGTGCATCATCGTGCGCGGCGGCAGGGGCTGGGCGAGGCGCTGATGCGTGCGGCCGAGGATGCGGCGCGCGAGAGCGGGAAGACGTTGCTGGTGCTCGACGCCGTGACCGGTGGTGATGCGGAGCGGCTGTACGAGCGGCTGGGCTGGCAGCGGGTGGGGGTGATTCCCGACTATGCGCTGATGCCGGATGGGGCGCCGTGCGATACCACGGTGTTTTATCGGGACCTGCGATAAGGATTGTCTGCGACGCGGGCTATTTGGGCGCCGGGGCTCGACGGCATTGAACTGCTCCGACAATCCAGCGAATCACTCCGAGAGCATCCTGGCGTCCAGATGGCCCGCCGGGCTGCATACGGCATCCCGGCACCGCTCCTTTACTCTTGAGCGCTGGTGGAGGGATAAATCCATCCTTGCACGCTGCAAGGACAGAGGGGTTCGCCGTCACTGAGCAGTAACCTCCGCAGCTACGCGCGTTGCGAGTTGAACGGTGTCATGCGCGATGTACGGCGCACGGGAGAGCAGGCCGTGGTCAACAGGTAACTTCGGTTGACGGTAACAGAAGACTCGTGACTTTCCGGAAACCCATTCGGCACCGCACCCAAATAAAATGCGGATGCCAGCCCTTCAGCGATGATCGCGAGTAAAGGAGCGGTGCGCGGATGCCGTATGCAGCATGGCGGGCCATTTGGACGCCGCGATGCCCTCGGAGTGATTCGCTGGATTGTTGGA
>JACMOE010000533.1 GCA_014378185.1 Gemmatimonadaceae bacterium
CCACCGAATCAGGAAGATTTTCCCTTCATCACGACCACGGAGCCTCACCTTGACACCAGGTTCCACCACCTCGCCGGTGATGTCATCGCAGCAATTCCTCGACAGCTGGCAGGGACACCGTGCCCTGACACGCCGCGTCATCGACGCATTCCCCGAGGACAAGCTCTTCACCTACACCATTGGCGGGATGCGGCCCTTCTCTGCGCTCGCGATGGAGTTCATCGGCATGGCGGTGCCGACGCTGAACGGGGTGATCACCGGCAAGTGGGAACAGTTCACTGAGGCGAAGGCGACGACCAAGGCGGAACTGCTCCAGAAGTGGGACGACGGGACCGCCGAGATCAATGCGCTCTGGCCGAAGATTCCCGCGGCGCGTTTTCAGGAAGTGGACACTGCGTTCGGCCAGTGGAAGATGCCGATCTATGATCTTCTGCTCTATGTCCGGGACAACGAAATCCATCATCGCGGCCAGGGCTACGTCTACCTTCGGTCGCTTGGCATCGAGCCGCCGCCGTTCTGGGAGCGCGCCTGAGCGCACTTCATACACCTGGTTTGTAACATCGCACGCCTGAAATCCAGCGGCGTGCACTGGTGTGGAACGTCATCCTGAATTTTGCGGTCGCATGCGCGAAGCATGAAGAGCGGGAATCCGCGAGCGCGACCGCCATGTTCTTCGTGGGGTTCCTGCTCTTCCTCGTAATTGGCATGACGATGGACCGAGATCACAGCCGCGCGCGCACCGACACTACCAGCGTGCGCGCTGATCCGGGCGAGACGGTGTGCCCCGCGATCAACTCCGGATACGCACGGTCCAGCGCGTTCCGTACGCCGGCCTCCACCTCGACACCATCGAGCGGAACCGACGCCGACAGGTGCATCAGTCCGTAGCCACCCACGAGCACGCCCGGCTCGTCGAACGGGCTGTAGGCGCCGATCCAGTTTCCGCTTACGCGAAGCCGCAGGCGCGCGTCACGAGGCGCAAACTCCAAAGCGCTCGCGCCAACGTACGACGCGGTGTTGAAGACGCGTCGTCCATCGAGTATCTCGGGACGGCCGTCGCCCTCCGATCCCGCCGCGACGAGCCTGCGATAGCGCGCATCGTTGAACGTCCAGCTCCCCGACGTCGTGAATTGCGGCGTCACCGGCACGCGCCACTCCAGCTCGACCCCCTGGCGCCGGCTCGCGCCGCCATTCGTGGACACCAGCGTGACGGGATTCAATGTCTGCTCATTGCTCACGTCCATGCGGAACAGCGCAACGGAAGCGCTCGTGCCGTCGCGATCGAGCTTGAGCCCAGCCTCGTAGGCCCATGCGGTGATTGGCACCAGCGCCGGATCGCTGATCACGCCATTGGCCGACCGGAAGCCGCGCGACACGTTCGCATGGATGCCGAGGTCGTCCGTGACACGCACCAGTGAGCCGAGCTTGGGCGACAGCAACCCGTGCGTGGCGGCGATGATCTCGCCCAGATCGGGTGACGAGCGAGTGTTCAGCGCGTCGTAACGCAGCCCCGCGTCGATGCGCCAGCGATCGGTGACGTCGGCGTGCGACTGCACGAAAACCGCACCCGAGAGTTGCCGGCCGGTGACGAGTGCATTTGTGGAATCGCGTGAACGCGCGGTGGTGAGGTAGTTTTCGTACTCGGACCGGTCCCATCGCGACTCGGCACCCACTGTCAGTTCCGTGCGAGGCGTGACCCGTGTGAGCGCGCTCGTCGCGCCGTAGCCGATGCGCGCGTCCTCCTCTTCGGTCTGGCTTCCCAGACCTTCAAATCGACCGCCTGCTGGCGGAATCGTGAGGAAGAGCTGCCAGCGGCTCTGCGTGGCATAGGCGGTGGTGCGCCACGCGAGGTCGCTCGTCAGCACGCGAAGAGTGAGACGTTCCTGCGCGCGCCGCTTGTAGCCGCCGTCTGTTGGATTGGTGACGATGTCGTACTCGTGCCTGACGAATTCGTCCTCGCTCAGGAAGCCAGGCGAATTCCAGCTTCCTCCGTACAGTTCCGCGCCGCCGTCGAGCGTGACGCCAGGTGCGAGGTCACGCACGAGTCGCGCGTGGCCCTGGGCCACGTCGTAGCGCGCGTTGGGGCGAAAACCATTCTCGCGCTGATAGCGCGCGCCAAGTACGCCGCCTCCGCTGGACCCGTGGTCGAACCCGGTGAGCACCATGCCCTCGGCGCGCCCGAAGCTTCCGCCCGACAGCGTGGCCTCGGTACCGCGCATGCGCTCGAGCGTGCGCACGTTCAGCACGCCGGCGAGCGCGAAGTTGCCGAACAGGGCGCTCGTGGGCCCGTGCAGGATGTCCATGTCCTGCACGCCGCCAGGGAAAAGCACGGAGAGGTCGTTGTACCCCTCGGCGTGGCCGTTCACCGGTTCGTTGAGGGGAACGCCATCCACCCACGTGGCGAGGTCGGTGGAATGATCCGAGCTGAACCCGCGCAGCGATGCGTTGGAGGCGAAGCCAGGCCCCTGGCCCTGCTCGTGGACCTCCACTCCCCCAACCTGCCGGAGCAGATCGTACGGCGTGAGCGATGGTGTTTGTCGGATGGTGGCGGCGTCGATGTGCGTTGCGCTCACGGGTTGGCTCCGCTCCGCCGGTGCAGCCACGACGGTCACGGCCTTGAGTCGCGCGATGGAATCACGCCGTGTCAGGGAGTCGGTGTTGGTTGGCCGGCCCTGGGCTGTGAGCGCTACAGGAACGGATGCGACGAGTCCAGCGCGAATGGCGCACTGGACGAATGCGTGGATTGACGGCATCGGTTGTCACACAGGAAGACGGTTCGCCCGGCACCGCGGCGTGCGCGCCAGGAGGCGGCAATCCTGGAGGGAAAGCCGCGCGGATATCGTCAGGCTGTGGAGTGCGGGGGACCTATCGTCGGCGGCCGAGCGTAGGCGATTGCCGCGGGGCGATACGTGATGGCCACGGGCACGAGGACGTGTGAGTGCGTCGTCGTGGCACCGTGAACGACCAGTGGCGATGCGCAGGGCACCGCAGTGGCAGCGGAAACGCAGCAGTCACCTGGACAGGTGCAGGACGTTGCCGGTTCGTGTCCACGAGGCGCGTGCGACGCGTCGGATCCCGCGTGCATCGTGTCATGAGCATGGGCCGAGTGCTGTGGTCCGTGCATCGCACAGGCATGCAGTGCCGCCGGCTGGGCCAGTGACAGGGCCAGCCAGAGGCCGCATGCGGCGGCGAAGATCCTGTGCAGCAGGCGGGGGCGCATGGTGAGAACCAAGGATAACATGACGCCGACGTAAGCGGGCTGGTGTGTCAGTATGCACGAGCGGAAGTCGGCACGCCTGTTGCCCTGTACACACATCTAACCAACGAGAGTGATCACATGGCCGAAGAACGCAGCGGGTACAAGCACGACTCAAGCGACAGGAAGCTCGATCAGTCCGCTGAAGCGGCGAGCGACGCGGCCGAAGCACACGACGCGCAGCACTCGTCCGGTGCCGGGCACGATCCCGCTGAAATCGCGAAGCATGACGACGCCGGCAAGGACCGCCTGTTCGAGGGCCGTCAGCAGCATGACGAAGCGGAGAAGAACAGCGAGAAGACGCGCTTGGCGCGCGACATCCAGCATCACAAGCACGCCGCCGGTGACGATGTCGCCGACGCTGGATCAGGAGCGAGCGCGAAGCGAAAGAGCTGAGGCGCTGGGGATTCCCAGCGTACCACCGCGTTTCCTCGAAGTGACCGCACGTTGATCGGGCTGCGCAATCGTGAACGACGGCGCGGATCCCGCGCCGTCGGGATCCACGGTGTAGCGCGCGCTCGCGGCGTCGTAGGCAATCGCGCCGCGCTCCGTGCCGTAGCGGGCGAACGTGTAGGTGCCGGGCGCAAGCAGTTCCTTGAAATCATTGTAGCTGCCTGCGGACACGAAGGGCTGCACGTACATCACGAAGCTCAGCGCCGGCGAGATGGTGATGTCCACACGCGTCTCGAGTGACAGCGTGGATTGCGTGAGCGCGGCCAGCACGTAGCGGCGGCCATACGTGTTGGCGGCCAGCGGATCCAGGACAGAGCGCACGAGCTGCTCGGTGTCGAACAACCGACTCCAGTTCGGCGAGAAGTTGACGCGCACGTTGGAGCTGGGCCGAATGTCCATCGAGACCGCGGCCCGGGAGAACTCCCCGCCCAGCACGTCGTGCACATACGTACCGTTGACGCCGAAGATCACGCGCTGGCGCGAATCGGTGGAGACACTGCCGAGATACTGCCACATCGCCGGCTGTCGTCCTTCGGGCCCACCGCGAAGCAACTGGTCGTCGTAATTGTCGAGCGTGTGAAGGATGCCGCCGCTCACGTTCCACAGGTTGAGGAACGTACCGATCGCGCGCGCCGCGTATGAATGGGTGAGGCCACGGCCACCGTAGTTGAACGCATCATTCTGGAAGGCAAACCAGCGCCAGTTGCGGAAGTGGGCACCGGCGGTGAAGTCCTGGTGGCCCACGATGG
>JACMOE010000534.1 GCA_014378185.1 Gemmatimonadaceae bacterium
GCCGCCCATACCCTATGCCCAGCCGGCGCTGGAGCAGCGACGTGGATCCGCTCTGATTCTGGATGCAGAGCTCTGCCGCCTCGCGAAAAAGCGGGTCACGCGCGCCTTCCGGGATGCCCGCGTCGTCACCACCGCCCTCGAGCGCGGCGCGAGCCTCCGCCTCGCGCGTGCGAACGGTCTCCAGGATGTCCGGCTCGTCTGGCGTCATCTCCGCCTCGTAAACGAGCCCCGCCTCGGCTAGAGCCGCACGTCGACGGTCACGCTGCGCCTCGTACCAGCCCATCAGGCGCTCGGTTTCTTCGCTGGACAGGTACGCGCCCTGAAGACGTGATGGCTCGCTCTTGCCCGGCGGAATGAACAGCATGTCGCCGTTGCCGAGCAGCATCTCGGCGCCACCGCCGTCGATGATGGTGCGGCTGTCGATCTGGCTGGCGACGCGAAACGCGATGCGACTGGGAAAGTTGGCCTTGATGAGACCCGTGATGACGTTCACGGAGGGTCGCTGCGTGGCGAGGATGAGGTGGATGCCGATGGCGCGCGCCTTCTGCGCGAGCATGGCAATGGGCGTTTCCACCTCACCCTGCACCGTCATCATCAGGTCGGCCATCTCGTCGATCACCACCACGATGTACGGCAGCACGGGTCCGCGATACACGCTGTCCTCGAACGCCACTTCCTTGCGCCGAGGCGTCTTGAGTGGCGTCTGGTCCAGCACGCGCCGGTTGAAATCCTGCAGGTTGCGGCACCCATTGGCCGCGAGCAGTTCGTAGCGCTCCTGCATCTCCATCACGGCCCACTTGAGCACCGCCGCCGCGTCGCGATTGTCCGTGATCACCTTGTGGCGCAGGTGCGGCAGCGTGTTGTAGACGCTCAGCTCCACCATCTTGGGGTCCACCATCAGGAAGCGCAGCGTCCTGGGGGTATGCCGGTAGACGAGGCTGGTGATGATGGTATTCACGCAGACCGACTTGCCCGAGCCCGTGGCGCCAGCAATGAGCAGGTGCGGCATCTTCGCGAGATCGGCGATCACCGGCTTGCCCTCCAGATCCTTGCCGAGCACGATGGGGAGTGCGGCGCGCGCGCTGCGGAAGTCCGCGTGTTCGATGAGCTCGCGGAAGGCCACCATTTCCGGCGTGGGATTGGGCACTTCGACGCCGACGGCACCGCGCCCCGGGATAGGCGCCACGATGCGGATGGACGCGGCGCGCATCGCGAGGGCGAGGTCGTTGGAAAGGTTGGCAATCTGCCGGACCTTCACGCCCGGTGCCGGCTCGATCTCGAATTGCGTGACGGTGGGACCAGTGGTGCGGCCAACGAGCTCACCGTCAACCTTGAAGGTGCGCAGTGCGTCCATGAGCTTGGCGCCCATGGCGTCGAGCTCGCGGCGACCGAGCTCCACGTTCTTTGCCGGTGGCTGCGTGAGGAGATCCGACGGCGGCAATTCGTCAGCGCTCGCCTCGGGCTGCTCCGTGGCATCGATTGCCGCCGCGATTCGCTCGTCGCGACCGGCCTTCGCCGGCTCGTCGCCTTTCTTCCGCTTCTTGCGCTCCTTCTCCAGGTCCTTGATGGCCGCCTCTTCCTTCGCGTCGGCCTCGGCAGACACTGGGGCGC
>JACMOE010000535.1 GCA_014378185.1 Gemmatimonadaceae bacterium
CAACCGCACGCTCATCGGGCGCGCATTCCGCGACGCCGAGCCCGAAGCCGCGGAGGCCGTCCTGCTCATGGATCGCGTCTACCGCACAGGGGAGCCCGTGCGGCGCGCCGAGGAGGTCGTCCGCATCGATCGCGACGGGGATGGTGTGCCCGAGGAGTACATCTTCAACGTGTCGTACCAGCCGCTGCGCGACCGCGCGGGCGTGGTGTACGCCATCACCAGCCTTTCCACCGACGTCACGGAGCAGGTACGTGCACGCGGCGTCGCTGATGCGGCGGCGCGCGAGGTGGCACATGCGCGCAAGCAGCTCGAACTGGTGTTCTCCCAGGCGCCCACCGCCATCGCCGTGCTCGAGGAACCCCGGCACCGCTTTGTCCTGGCCAATCCGTCGTACTTGCGACTCGTGGATCGCGAGTCCCTTGTGGGGCAGACGGCGCGCGAAGCGTTTCCCGAGCTCGAGGGGCAGGGCATCTTCGAGGTGCTCGACCGCGTTTACCGCACCGGGGAGCCGTACGTGGCGAATGAACTCGAGGTCAACATCCGCCGCGCGCGTGACCGGGAGCCCGAGCAGGCCTTCTTCAACCTCACCTACCAGCCGATGTGCACGGCGGACGGCGCGGTGTACGGCATTGGCGTCGTGGCCGTGGATGTCACCGAATCCGTGTTGTCGCGCCACCGCATTGAAGGACTGCTGCGCGAGAGCGAGATATCCCTCGACGCGCTCGAGGAATCCAACGCCCGCCTGGAAGAGCAGCACGTGCAGATGGAGTTTACCAACCACCAGCTGCAGGAGAACGCCGCGCAGCTGAAGGCGCAGACAGCGGAGCTCGAGACCCAGACCGAGGCGCTGGAGGAGCAGCGTCGCATTGCGCACGAGGCCAATCAGGCCAAGGGGCTGTTCCTGGCCACCATGAGCCATGAGTTGCGCACGCCGCTCAATGCCGTCGGTGGCTACGCCGACCTGCTGCTCAGTGGCGTGCGCGGCGACCTCACCCCGGTGCAGTGCAGCGACGTCGAACGCATCCGGCACAGCGGCAAGTACCTGCTCGGGCTCATCAACAGCATCCTCAACTTCACGAAGCTCGACGCCAGCGACATCGAGTTCGACGTGCGATCCATTGCCGTGCGGACGTTGTTGCACGGCGTGGCCGACCTCGTCGCGCCGCAGATCGCCGCGAAGTCGCAGCAGTTCACGACGCTTGACTGCGACGGCGTGACGCGGGTGTTCGCGGATACCGACAAGGCGCACCAGATCCTGCTCAACCTGCTCACCAACGCGCTCAAGTTCACCGGCAACGGCGGCGCCATCACCGTCATGTGCGTCACGCGGGACGAGTGGGTTGACATCCAGGTGAAGGACACCGGACGCGGCATCGTACCCGAGAACGTCGAGCGCATCTTCAATCCCTTCGTGCAGGTGGACCGCCACCTCACGCCGTCCAGCCAGCAGGGTGTGGGACTCGGCCTCGCCATCTCCCGCGACCTCGCGCTCGGCATGGGGGGCCATCTTACCGTGACCAGCGTGCCCGGCGAGGGGAGTACCTTCACCCTCGCGCTGCGTCGCGATCTCGCCCCGCTGTTGTCCTGAGCTCCCCGTTGTCGTCCTGAGCGAAGGGATGGACCTGCTTTTTCTCCCCTGCGCAGGGCCAGCTTTCCAGGCAACCGCCCATCAGTAGCCCTACCCCTTCATGGGATGCTTGCGCACCTGTG
>JACMOE010000536.1 GCA_014378185.1 Gemmatimonadaceae bacterium
CGCCCACGAGCGCGAACGGCAATGACAGCATCACGATCGCGGCTTCAGTCACGCTGCGGAAGTTGAAGTAGAGCAGTCCGAAGATGATGAGCAAGGTGATGGGCACCACTACCTTGAGACGTGCGTTCGCCCGCTCCAGCGATTCGAATTGCCCAGACCAGGCGATACGATACCCCGGTGGTAATGGCACCCGCCTCGCCACGACCTGCTTGGCTTCCGTGACATACCCCCCGATGTCCCGGCCACGGACATCGACGTAGACGACATTGTTGAGGACCGCGTTTTCCGACTTGATGAGCGTGGAGCCCTTCACCACGGTGATGCGCGCGAGCTGGCCCAGCGCCACTTGCGCGCCGCCAGGAGTCGCGACCAGCACATCCCGCATTTTCTCCGGATCGTCGCGCAGCTCCCGCGGATAGCGCACGAGCACATTGAATCGCTCGCGGCCGGCGATCACCTGCCCCGCCTCCATCCCGCCAACCGCCGTGGCGAGCGCCGTCTGCACATCGTCGCCCGTCATGCCATACCGCGACGCGGCTGCCCGATCGATCGTGATGTCCAGATACCGGCCGCCCACGACCCGCTCGGCGAACACCGAGCCGGTGCCGGGTACGGATGGGAGCACCGCCTCGATCTCCTTCCCGATCTTGTCCAGCGTCGCGAGATCGGGACCAAAGATCTTGAGGCCCACCGGCGTCTTGATGCCGGTCGCCAGCATGTCGAGCCGGTTCTTGATCGGCATCGACCACATATTCGCCACCCCCGGCGTGACGACGGTATTGTTCGCCTCGGCGAGGATGGAATCGTACGAGACGCCGGGGCGCCAGTCCTTCCTGTCCTTGAGGATGGCGATGGTCTCGATCATCGACATGGGAGCCATGTCCGTCGCACTCTCGGCGCGGCCGATCTTGCCCATCACGGTCTCGATTTCCGGAATGCGCTCGAGCGCAGCGTCCCGCTGCTGGAGGATCTGCTTCGCCTGCGCGGACCCCACGCCGGGAAAGAGCGAGGGCATGTCCATGATCGATCCCTCGCGGAGCGGCGGCATGAACTCACTGCCGATGCGCGTCCATGGCAGCCACGTGACGACCAGCACCACGCCCGCGACCAGCACCGTGGGCCACCGATGCCGCAGCACCACCTCGATGACCGGGCGGTAAGCGCGGACAAGAAGCCGGTTCACCGGGTTGCTGGCTTCCGGCTTCACGCCCTTCCGCACGAACAACCCCATCGCCACCGGCACGAGCGTCACGGAGAGCAGTGCCGCGGACGCCATGGACAAGGTCTTCGTCCAGGCGAGCGGCTTGAACAACCGTCCCTCTTGGTCCTGCAGCGCGAACACCGGAAGAAAGCTGGCCGTGATGATGAGCAGCGAAATGAACAGCGACGGACCCACCTCCTGCGCACTCTCGATCACGATGGTCCAGTGATCCTTGGGCGACCCCTCCGCGGTGTTGCGTTCCATGTGCTTGTGAAGGTTCTCCACCATCACGATCGCCGCGTCGATCATGGCACCAATCGCGATGGCGATGCCCCCCAGGCTCATGATGTTCGCACTGAGGCCGAGCATCTTCATGGACAGCAGCGCCATGAGGATGCCGATGGGCAACGTGACGATGGCGACGAGCGAACTGCTGGCGTGCAGGAGAAAGATCACCGTGACGATGGCCACGATGATCGATTCTTCGAGCAACTTGCCCTTGAGTGTCTCGATGGCGCGCTCGATCAGTCCCGACCGATCATACCCCTGCACGAAGCGCACGCCGTTCGGCAGAGAGTGCTCCAGGTCTGCCATCTTCCGCTTCACGCCGTCGATCACGTTGCGGGGGTTCGCACCGTACCGCATCACCACCCACCCCGTGACCACCTCGCCCTTGCCGTCGAGGTCGGAAATGCCGCGGCGGATACCTGGACCAATCTGTACCTCGCCCACATCACCCACGGTGATGGGGGTACCGCCTGGCCCCATGCCCACGGACACATTGCGCATGTCCTCGAGCGACGTGAATCGCCCACGACCGCGCACCACGTACTCCGCGCCGCCAGCCTCCAGTACACGCCCCCCCACGTCGGCGTTCGATGCGCGAACGGCATCGGTCACCTTCTGGATCGGAATGTTGTACGCCAGCAGCTTCGCCGGATCTACCTGTACCTGATACTCCTTCTCGAACCCGCCGAACGACGCAATTTCGGCCACGCCCGGTACCGACGTGAGCGCGGGCCGCACGGTGAAGTCCTGAAGTGCCCGGAGATCCGCGAGATTCAACTTCCCGCTGGTATCCGCGAGCACGTACTGCATCACCCAGCCCACCCCTGTGGCATCGGGGCCGAGGCCCGGACGCGCACCCGGAGGAAGCTTGCCCGTGACGCCGTTGAGATATTCGAGCACGCGCGAGCGCGCCCAGTAGAGATCTGTGCCGTCTTCAAAAACGACGTACACGGCCGAGATGCCGAACTGGCTCATGCCGCGCACGAACTTCGTCTTCGGGACTTTCAGGAGTTCGGTCTCGAGCGGATACGTGACCTGGTCTTCCACCAACTGCGGCGCCTGTCCCGGCCATTCCGTCATGACGATGACCTGCACGTCCGACAGGTCCGGAATCGCATCCACAGACGTGTTGAGCATCGCCCACACGCCGGCGATGACCAGCGCCAGCGTGCCGATCCCCACGACGAGCGGATTGCTGGCGGACCACGCAATGATTCGCTTCAGCATGGCCCGTTACCTCGGCGAGGTCGCGGGAGTGGCCGGACGCGCGGCGCCGGCCATTCCGCGGGTATCTGCTCCCTTCATCTCCTGCCCCTTCGTATCGCCACCGCTCTTGTCCATCGCGTTCATATCGGCTCCACCGCCGGACGAACCTCCGCTCATGCCAATCATGCTCTTCATCACCTCGGCGAGATTGGATTCGGAGTCGAGAAGGAATTGCGCCGACGTGACAACACGCTGCCCTGGCTGGAGTCCGGAGAGAATTTCCACGTACTCGCCAGCGGCGCGTCCAGTCACTACGTCCATCGGCCGCAGCGCTCCCCTGCCCTGATCCACGAACACCACCGCGCGCTCACCTGTCTGGAGCACAGCGCTGCGCGGCACCGTGAGGGCCGAGCGCGTTGGCGACGAAAGGCGCACCGTGGCGTACATGCCGGGCTTGAGCCGGCCGTCGGCATTGGCAATCGCGATGCGCGCTCTGAGCGATCGCGTCTGCTCGGCCACCGTCGGCTAGAGGGAGGTCACGCGGCCCTTGTAGGCGCGGCCCGGATACGTTGCGAACTCCAGGTCAGCGCTCGATCCCACGCGCAACTCGGCGGCGTCGCTCTCTCGCACCTGTGCATCCACCCACACGCTGGAGAGATCTGCCACGACGTAGAGCTCCGTTCCCGCCTGCACGGCCTGTCCCTGGGTGACCTTCTTGTCCGTGACTACCCCCGTCGCCGGCGAGTAGAGGGTGATGGTCCTCCGCGAGCGGCCGGTCCGGAGCACGTCGTCGATCTGTGCGTCAGATACGTCCCACAGGCGAAGCCGACGTCGTGCGGCAGCGAGCAGTTCACCGGATGACGACGGCACGCCGGGCACCGCGCTCTGGCCCACTGTACGATCGAGGCGCCGCGCCAGCAGCAACTCTTCCTCCGCCGCGATCAATTCAGCGGAGAATATTTCGGCAAGCGGCTCACCGCGACGAACGGGCTGGCCCGTGGTGTTGACGTAGAGCCGTTCCACGAAGCCGTTGATCTTCGGCGTGACGGTTGCGACCCGTGCTTCATCCATCACCACGGTCCCCGCGGTCCTCACGTCGGTGGTGAGTGTTCGCTGCTCGACGATACCAAATGTCACGCCGAACGTCGTCAACTGGGCGGTGGTGAGATGGACAGCGCCATCCGTGCTCATGCCGGACATCCCGGCCATGTCGTTCTTGCCCGACTTTTCGCTGCTTGCGCCCTTGGCACCCGTTGCTGTCGTGCCCGCGTAGCGGATGAGGAGGAACAACGCCACCACGAGCACCACGCTGCCGATTGCCACGGCCACGCTGTGACGACGCACCCATCGCTGCGCGGTCATGGGAGCACCGGCGCGCCAACGGTCTGCTCGAGGTCGGCCACTGCCTTGGCGAAATCGCTGAGCGCGCGAAAGTATGCGGTCTCGGAGGTGAACACGGTACTCTGGAGGTCGAGGAGGGTCAGCAGGTCAGCGCGGCCCGCCTGGTACGTGGCGAGTGCGGAGGTGACCGCGGCATGCGCCTGCGGAAGAATGGCCTTCACGTAGAGCGCGAGCTGCGTGCGGTCGCGCTCTACGTCGCTGGCCAACGAGGCCACGCGCGCATTGAGCGCATTCACCGAAGCGCGATGCTCGGCCTCGAGCGCCGAAAGTTCGGCGGCATTTTCCGCGACGGCCTGATCCTGCTTCGCCGACTTCTGCAATCGAAACGGAATCGAGACCTGCGCTGTC
>JACMOE010000537.1 GCA_014378185.1 Gemmatimonadaceae bacterium
CGAATCTGCCGCGGGAACGTACCGCTTCATTGCTTCGGATGACCCCCAGCAGTTCCTCGCGCTAGGGCAGCGGTTCTTCGGCGACGCGCTGGATCGCGTCGAGGTCCGGACCTTCCGCTGAATCGCGCCACGCGCGGAGTGCGATGCGGTCCGGCGTCACGACGAGATACGTGGGCGCATCCAGCCAGCTGCCGGCGTTCGCGTAGACGCCGCCACCAGGCATGCGTTCCAGCGCCGCAACGTGCGAGTGCCCATAGATCAGCAGCTCGGGCGCCTCAGCGCTCGCCAGGGCGCGCGCAGCCACGGCGCGCAGTCCGCGGCCCCCATCGCGCGGTGCGTAGTCGCGGCTGGTCTTCGAACTCCCCATCGCCAGGCGGGAGGCGAAGTCGGGGTGCAGGAGCGTCCCGAACGCTCGTATGGCGACTGGGTTGCGCAACACTCGGCGCAGAAGGCGATAGCCCCGATCCTCCCGGTCCCTGAGTCCATCGCCATGCTCGACCCGGGCGCGCCATCCGCCCACGTCGCCCGTCAGCGGCCCGTTCAGGAACTTGACGCCCGCGTCGCGAAGCACGTCGCCGCCCCAGCAGTCGTGATTGCCCGCCACCATCGTCATGGTGATGCCGGCATCGCGAAGATCCATCAATGCCGCCAGCACGCGGACCCCACTCCGCGGTACCACCGTGCGCCATTCGAACCAGAATTCGAAGAGGTCGCCGTTGATCAGCAACGATCCGCCGCGTGCGGGCAGGGAACGCAGGAACGCCAGGAGGGTGCGCTCGACGGACTCGGGCGCGTGGCCGAGGTGAATGTCCGAGATCACGTAGCAGGGTGGTGGCAGCACGCACGGATTCTACTCGTCCACCACGGCCTTTACAAACCGCCCGGGCCCCGGCAACCTTCGCGCGGCCTCCACCACCCACCTTTGCAACCAGAATGGCTCATACCCACGCGACTGAACTACGGGTACGCTACGCGGAAACAGATCGCATGGGCGTCGTGTACTATGCCAACTACCTCGTATGGTGCGAGGTCGGTCGCGTGGAGCTCCTGCGTGCCCTGGGCCGAAGTTACGCGGTCCTCGAAGGAGACGGCATTGGTCTGGCCGTGTCCGAGGCGCGTGTGCGTTACCTGGCGCCCGCCCGCTTCGACGACCTGGTACGGATCGAGACGACACTCACCAGTGTCCGGTCCCGTGCCCTCACCTTCGATTACCTCATATCCGATGCGGTTTCAGGTACCCGGTTCGCCACCGCGCACACGGCCCTTGTGTCCATCGACGGCGCCGGCCGGCTCACGGCCATTCCAGTGGACTTCCGCGCCGCGTTGGAGGCAGTGCGCTAGCGGGCTGCTGCTCCTTGCCAGCGCCTGCCGGTTTGCGGGCGCCGTGCCGCTGTCGCCCGAGTCGAGTGCACGGGCGCGGTTGCTCCGCATCGAGGACACGCATCGTGACGAGCCCGCGTTGCTCGAGTCGCTGATCGCGAGTCGCGATGCGGCCACGCGTGCCGCAGCAGCCGTGACTGTCGGGCGCATCGCGGCGCGCGCACATCTGCCGTCACTTCGACGCCTGGCGGTTGATCGCGACCCGACCGTGGCAGCGAATGCACTCTTCAGCCTGAGTCTCCTCAAGGATACAGGGGCGGTGGCAATCGCAGTCACCGCGCTGCGCGCCGGCCCGGAGCAGGCCATCGAGGCCGCACGGTTGCTCGGCGAGTTGGGCGACCGCGGCCGGTCGTCCATCGTGGATGGGCTTGGCGATGCGATGCTCGAACGATCGGCGCACGCCGCGCTCCTGCTGGCGGCCGCGCGCCTTCGGCCCGTTCCTGCCGCGGCCGTGACGCCGTATCTCTCGCGCGGCGACAGCGCTCTCTCGTGGCGTGCGGCATACGCGATTGCGCGCGGGCGCAGCGCGGCGGGGACGCGCACCCTTCTGGCACAATGGGTCTCGCCATGGTCGGCAGTCCGCGAGCAGGTGGCCCGGGGTGCGATACGCACCATCGCTGGTGATTCGCTGGGAGCACTTGCATTGGACGTATTGCAACGCCTTGTGGTTGACACGAGCGCACACGTGCGCATCAATGCGATGGGTGCCCTCGCGTCGTACGGCGTCGCGGCGCAAGCTCCCGTGGTCTCCGGCCTCGCCGATCCCGACGTCAATGTGCGCGTCAGCGCCTCGCAGGCATTGGCCGCCGTGCTCGATTCTGCGTCGGCGACATGGCTTGGTGTGTTCGACGCCGAAACGAGCTTCGTCGTGCGCCGGAACATGGCGGAGGGGGCACTCACGCACGGAGTGAATCTCGCCGCGCGTGCCGGGTGGGCCGCCAGCGCACGGTGGCAGGAGCGTGCTCAGGCCGCTTCGCTGGACGGCCCCGGGCCGGCCGTCGCGGCGGCGGCGCGGCTCGCGTTCTGGATGTACGACGTGGATGAGGGCGTGCGCGCCGCCGCCGCC
>JACMOE010000538.1 GCA_014378185.1 Gemmatimonadaceae bacterium
CCATATTTCCAGCGCGTCACAAATGTTTATCGGCGCCGCTTAAGATTTTCTAAGAGTTGATATGATCGTGCGGCTCCGAGAGTCGGTCGGGAAGTCGTGCTTAAATATGTCTAAAGATTAGATTTAATAGATGATGCTCGCCGAATTTGCGCAACTTCTGGACGCGGACCCCAAATGGGTGCTCAACACGATGTCGGCGCTCGAGCGTCCCCGGGCTTACTCGGTTGACGTGGCGCGCCGTCTCGCTGTCACCCGTGCGATCCATAAAGGAACAGGGAGCCCGCTCACACCGAGCTTCGCGACCGCGGAGCGTGCCCTGCGTGCATATCCGCGTAACGGATCATCGGTGCGCATCGCGACCGACGACGCAGACGTCGAGTTGCTGGTAGACATCCATCGGATTCTGTCCACGTTCAACGTTCGGCTCTCGCTGCTGCGTGCATCGTTTGCGCCTCGCCAACGCGGCCGGCCGCGCGTGCGGCTGTGTGACCCGCTGCAAGCTGCGGCGGAGTGGGGAACTGACTTGACGCTCGTCTCCGACAACATGAGGAAAACAGTCGAGGAGCGCGTGCGCCAACTGGATGGCATGGCGGCGTTTGCCGGGAACGTACACCGCGTGATTCCGGCGGCCGAGGGCTGACGATTGTTCGAGGCGATCCTCACAGCGCTGGTCACGAGCGGTATTCGATTTGTCGTGATCGGCGGTGTTGCCGCTACGGTGCAGGGGTCGGCGAGATTCACCAACGACATCGATCTCTGCTATGACGTCGCGCCGGACAACGTGGAGCGTCTGGTCCGCCTCCCCACCGAATGGCGTGCCTGCCTGAGAGGCGTGAAGCCCGGGCTTCCGTTCATCCTGGATGCACGAACGTTTCGCACCACGCCATTCATGACGCTGACGACGACAATGGGGGCGATCGATCTTCTGGATCACGTCCCCGGCGTTGGTGCGTACGCCGACGCGGTCGAGGTCTCGGACGAAGTCCGAGTCGGGTCGACGGTCTTCCGCGCACTGACCCTCGAGGCGCTCATCGCGTCAAGGAAGGCATTGCGACGGAAGAAGAATATCGAGCACCTGATCGAGCTGGAGGCGATCCAGGAATTGCGGAAGCAACAGCACATTGCGCCGTCGCAACACTGATTCAGAGCGGACGGATCCTGATGTTGCGGAACGACAGCGTACCATTGTGATCACCCTGCATGGCCAGGTGCCCGCGCATGAGCCGGCCGTACTTCGGCCACTCCGCAAACTTGCTCGCCTTCACCCTGGCCTCCCAGTCCGCACTGCCCATCTCGTACTCGAGCAGCTTGAACCCATTCAGCCAGTGCTCGATGTGTGGACCTCTGGCGACGATACGCGTGCTGTTCCACTCGCCCACCGGCACGAGATGCCCCGCCGGTGAGGGATACAGGCCATACGCCGCACCGGCGCAGGTGAGCCGCGTCTTGTTGTCGGCCGCTTTGATGTCGTCCAGCAACTGATACTCGGGGGCGGTCCAGTAGATCTTGTCGAACTCCTCCGAGCCGCGGTAGAAGATGCCGCTGTTCCCCGCCTCACCAATCTTCCACTCGATGCGGAGGTCGAAGTCGCCGAACTCCTCCTTCGACACGATGTCCTCGACGGGCGTGCTCTTGGTGATGATGCCGTTGGCGCCATGCCAGCCGGCGGGCCCCGTGGCCTCCTTGTACCCGCGCCACGCATCCATGCCCGTCCCATCGAACAGCAAACGCCACCCGTCGGC
>JACMOE010000539.1 GCA_014378185.1 Gemmatimonadaceae bacterium
TCCGCTCGCAAGGACGCGAAGAACCAACCCGAACGAAAGGAATGGACTCGAACGCAACCGAGCGTGCACCGGCGAGCGCCACCAGCCTCAGAAGGCCGGAAACACGCTACCGATGATCCTGTCGCCCCAGATCAGCATGATGACGGCGGCGGGGGCGAGGAATACGCCGAAGGGGACCAACGGCATCTCGACCGGCGGTAGAGCGCGGCCACCAAGCGCCAGTTCTGTCTGGGGCGTGACGCGACCGCGCCGCATGACGGCCACCGGATACACCACCGCCAGGAAAACCACCGCCCCAATGGTGGCGCCGAGAAATACGGTGGCAATGGACCGCGCAGGCCCGAGTGCGGCGCCCACGAACGCCATCAGCGTCATGTCGCCCATGCCCATCGCTTCCCGCTTCAGCGCGGCTTCACCCAACCACCCGATCACCGCGATCAGGCCGGCTCCGGCACACGCACCAACGAGCGCGTCGTACGGCCCGGCAAACAGCAGTGATTCGCCAAGGAATGGCGCCGCGAGCGCCGTGCCCAGGCACCACAGCAACCCGGTGACGGTGAATCCGTCGGGGATGAGGTAGTGCTTCACGTCGGTGAGCCCCACGCCCACGAGGATCGTGAGGAACACGGCGACGCGAATAGCCGTGAACGATGGTCCAAAGTGCCAGACCGACACGGCCCACAGGGTGCCGATTCCCACCTCGAGCAGCGGATAGATGGCCGAGATGGACTCATCGCAGCAGCGACAGCGCGCGCGGAGGACGAGCCAGCTGAACAGCGGAATGTTCTCGAACCAGGCCAACTGATGGCCACAATGTGGACACCGTGACCGTGGGCGGATGACACTCAGGTCGCGCGGCCAGCGGGCCACACAGACGTTCAGGAACGACCCGAAACAGAGTCCGACGAGGAACGCGTAGACGATGGCGACCATGGAGAGATTCACGTGCGCAGCTGATAGAGAAAGATGCCGGTCGCCACAGCGACGTTGAGCGATTCCACAACGGGTCCAATCGGAAGTGCGACAAGCTGGTCGGTGCGGCTGCGTGCCTCTGATGACAGCCCCGCTCCTTCGTTTCCCACCACGAGGGCGAGACGTGCGGGGGCCTGCACACTGTCGAGCGGCGTGCCGTCCGCGTCCGCCCCCCAGAGCACCACAGCGTTTGCCGTCGTGAATTCATCCAGCTCGGCCCACGTGGTCGGGAGCACCGGAAAGTGAAAGCTCGCTCCCATCGCACTCCTGACGACCTTGGCGTTCCATAGGTCAACGGTTCCCGGCAGGGCGAGGGCTGCCGTGGCGCCGAGCGCGGCGGCGGTGCGGAGGATGGTGCCGACGTTTCCCGGATCCTGGACCGCGTCCAGCACGACGATCCGCGCCGACGCGCCCAGGGAGAGGTTGGCGAGCGTGCGATCGGGGATTTCGGCGACGGCCAGGACCCCCTGCGGGGACTCGGTTTCTGCCGCGCTGGCGAAGTCGAGTGGAGGGATTTCGGCGATTTCGATTCCCGCGGTGCGAAGCATGCCTAGGAGTAATGCACCGCGAGGGGCATCGGCCAGTTGCGGGGCGACGAGTACGCCCCGCACCACGAAGGGGGAGCGGAGCAGCTCCTCCACGGCACGAACCCCCTCTGCGGCAAAGAGGTGCTGCCGTTCGCGCGCTTTTCGGCGCCGTAGGTCGCGAGCTAAAGTGAGCAGCTTCAAGATGTTATGATTGCGCCGGGCAGGAATGAGTCTTGCGAGACGACCCGGCGTCCGCTTCGACGAGAGTGAGAGCAATGAAAAGATTTCTGGGCGTGGCGCTCGTGGTTACGTTGACGGCCTGCGGTGTCTCGACGCAACAAGAAGTCGAGATGGGCCAGCAGTACTCGGCGCAGATCAATCAGCAGCTTCCCATCGTGCAGGATCCGGAGATCAACCGGTATCTCAACCTGATTGGCGACTCGATTGCGCGTCTGACGTCAAGAACCGACCTCACGCAGGCGAATGCGTGGCGGTTCTACATGGTGGACAGCAAGGAAGTGAACGCCTTCGCGGTGCCTGGCGGATTTATCTACGTGAATCGCGGCCTCATCGAGCGCACCCAGCGGATGGACCAGTTGGCGGGCGTGCTGGGTCACGAGATCGGCCACGTAGTGCGGCGCCATTCGATCAAGCAGATGCAGCAGCAGCAGGGGGCAAACATCGGCGTCACGCTGGCGTGCGTGCTCACGAGCGTGTGCAACAGCCAGGCGGGTCAGGCGGCCATCCAGGTGGGTGGCACCGCCATTTTCGCCCGCTTCAGCCGGTCGGACGAGGCGGAGGCCGATGAAGAGGGCATCCGGAACACCATCCGTGCCGGCATCAGTCCCAATGGCGTGCCGGAGATGTTCCAGATCCTCATCAACGAGCGGCAGTCCAATCCATCGTCCGTAGAGGGTTGGTTCGCCACCCATCCGCTCGAGGAGGATCGCATCGCCGCAACGCGCGCGCTCATTGCGACGTACGATCCGGCCATCATCCGTTCGCTCGCCACGGATTCGCGCAACTACCAGGCATTCAAGGCGCGTGTGCGATCCCTGCCCCCGTCACCGACGCCGCGGGCGCGGTAAGCCAGATCCCCGACCTGAACGAAATGCGCCGTGCTTCGCACGGCGCATTTTTGTGTCGAGGGTCGTGGCCGCAACGGTTTGTGAGTGGCGCTCCGA
>JACMOE010000540.1 GCA_014378185.1 Gemmatimonadaceae bacterium
GAAAAACAGCCAGGGGAGGCTGTCGCTTCCCCGCGTGTTTTCCTCCAGCACCGTGTCGCCCTCCCACTTCACCTCGTTCTCGGTGAACGTGAGTGCGAGCTCGTCAACCTCCGCCCAGATGGGCACGAAGCCCGCCCGTAGTGCGTCGTGCGCGCTCTTGTAAACAGGGTTGTTGGGCAGGTAGAGCTGGTGCGCGCGCGCGGCCTTGCCGAACAGTCGCAGGAGTTCCTCGACGCGCTCACGCTCGAACGGCGTCCGTTCCACTGCGTTCGGCGTAAGCTGGGTCGGCGGAGTCGTCACGCGTCCAAGATACCCATTTCCATCACCTGCGCCACATCCTTGTCGCCGCGGCCGCTCACGCAGAGCAGGACGACATCGGCTGGATTCCACCGCGCGCGCTCCCGGGTCAACCATGCCACCGCATGCGCGGACTCCAGTGCCGGAATGATGCCCTCCAGCCTGCTCAGCGTCTGGAAGCCGCCCATGGCCTCATCGTCGCGCACGGACACGTACAGCGCGCGACCCGTATCCTTGAGGTGCGAATGCTCGGGCCCCACGCCCGGGTAATCGAGCCCTGCGGAGATGGAATGCGCCGGATGCACCTGCCCGGCGTCGTCCTGCAGGAGATAGCTCAATGCACCGTGCAGCACACCCGGCGTGCCGCGCGTAAGGGACGCGGAATGCCGCTCACTGTCCAGGCCCTCACCGGCTGCCCCGACGCCCACCAGCTCGACGCCGGCATCCGGCACGAAGGCGTGAAACACGCCCATCGCGTTCGAGCCGCCGCCGACGCACGCCACGACGCTGCGCGGCAGGGCGCCCGTGCGCTCCAATACCTGCGCTCGTGCCTCGACGCCGATGATCGCCTGAAAGTCGCGCACTATGCGTGGATAGGGCGCCGGACCCACCACCGATCCGATGATGTAATGGGTGTTGGTGACGTTGGTGACCCAGTCGCGGATCGCCTCACTGGTGGCGTCCTTGAGGGTGCGGGTGCCACTGGTGACGGGAATCACGGTGGCGCCCATGAGGCGCATGCGAAACACGTTCAGCGACTGGCGTCGCATGTCCTCCTCGCCCATGTACACCACGCACTCCAGGCCGTACCGCGCGCACACCGTGGCCGTTGCCACACCATGCTGGCCGGCACCGGTTTCGGCAATGATGCGCGGCTTGCCCATGCGGCGTGCCAGCAGCACCTGCCCCACCGTGTTGTTGATCTTGTGCGCACCGGTGTGGTTCAAGTCCTCCCGCTTGAGCAGGACCCGTGCGCCTACCAGCTCCGACAGCCGCGGCGCCTCGCTCAGCGGCGACGGACGCCCCACGTACGTGGCGAGCATGAAGGACAGTTCCTCGCGGAACGACGCATCCTGCTGCGCCGTCGCATACGCGTCCTCCAGCTCGTCCAATGCAGGAATGAGCGTTTCCGGCACGTACTTGCCCCCAAACTGCCCGAACCGATCCGACGGATGCACCGATATGCTCATTCGTTGACTCCAGTGGCCCGGGCAGCCGCGATGAACGCGCGCACGAGATTCTGATCCTTGATACCGGGCGACGTCTCCACCCCGGACGACACATCCACCACCATCGGCGAAACGTAGTCGATGGCCTCGGCCACGTTCTCCGCCCGCAATCCACCGGCGAGGATGATACGATGCCCCGACGCCATGGCGTCGAGCGACTCGCCCAGTTGCAGCCAGGGCAGCGTCAGTCCGCTGCCGCCGAGTTGCCCCGGCACCAGCGCATCGACGAGTAACGCATCAGCGCTATCGGCAAGTTCCTCGTCGTCCTGCGACAAGATGCCGGTGGCAGTGCGAACAACGGCCCACACCTCGAGTCCCGTGGCAGCGCGAACCGCGGCGACGCGCGCCGGATCGCTCGCGCCGTGCAGCTGCAGCACGTCGAGACCCACGTGCGTGGCGATGTCGGCGATGGCGGACGGCGACTGCAGGGC
>JACMOE010000541.1 GCA_014378185.1 Gemmatimonadaceae bacterium
CCGCCGGCGCTGCCCGCGCGTCCGTGGTTCTGGTTGCTGCTTGCGATCGCCCCCGCGCCCGCTGCCGCGCGACGCGCGCGCAACCGCACGCGTCGCCGCACTGAGCGCCGATCGGCCACTCGCCGACTTCAGCAGGCGCGCGCGCGCGCCGAGCCGCTCACGGCGCGTGCGCTGCGACGACTGTATCTCGAAGCCGTCGGGGACCGCGTGCCGCGCACGATCGGATCCACGCGCCCGGCGGATTTCACACGCGCACTGCGGCTCGCCGGGGTCACCGAGCAGACGGCGCATTCGGCGGGGGTGTTGCTGGAGCATCTGGATAACGCGGCATTCTCGCCGTCTGGAACGATTGGCGACGACGCGGTGGCCAGCGCCGACGCCAGCGTGCGAGCCGTGTATGGGGAGGCCGTGCGGCCGGTGACGGCAATGGTCTTCAGTCGCACAGTCGTTGGATTGATGCTGTTGCTCTCCTCTGCCGCGGCGCTCCGCGCTATGCCTGACGGCGTCGCGGCCACGTTCACGCAGGGCGTGGAGGCGTACGATCATGCCGCGTTCACCACGGCAGAACGTCTTTTCGGGCGGGTCGCGGCACGGGTCCCACGCTCCGTGGATGCGTGGGCCAATCTCGGCACCGCATCGTGGTCGCGCGGCGACAGCGCCTCCGCCGTGCGCGGCTGGCAGCGCGCCCTCCGGCTCGACCCGCTCGACGATGAGCTGCGCAACCGCATCGACGCCGTGGCACCCGTTCTCGTGCGCTCGCCCGCCTACGTGCCGCCCGTGCCGGTGAACGTACTGGCACTCCTCGCGCTCGCGTGCTGGGTCGGAGCGTGGGGACTGATGGCAATTCCATCGCGGTACCGTGTGCGGCATACCCGGGCAATCGCGGGAGGTGCGATGTCTGTGGGGGTCGTTGCCCTCCTTGGGGCACTCGAGATGGCAGACCGGCTCGAGCCGCACTCACTTGCAGTGCTCCGAAGCAGCCGCTCGTTGTTCGTCGGCCCGGGGTCGGGTGTCGCAATCGCGAACGCGACCATCGGCGAAACCGGACTGCTCGGGGTACGAGAGGGCGGATGGGTCCGGATTGCCCTCGGCGCGGGACGCGCGGGCTGGGTGCCGGTCGCGAGCGTGCTGCCGCTCGATGCGCCGCCCGGTGACCCGTAGCGCGAGCCCGCCGCAGTGCCGGTTCTTTTTCGCACGCCGTCCGGATAGCATTCCTCCCATGCCGCGCATCGCCGTCCTTCCCTCCGCTGTAGCTGACCAGATCGCCGCCGGCGAGGTGGTGGAGCGCCCGTCGTCCGCGGTGAAGGAGCTCGTCGAGAATGCACTGGATGCGGGCGCCACAGCGGTGGACGTTTCGGTGGAGGACGGCGGCCGCCAGCTCATTCGGGTGAGCGACGACGGCAGCGGCATGGTGCGCGACGACGCGTTGCTGGCACTCGAGCGGCACGCCACGTCGAAGATCCGGGTGGCCTTGGATCTCGTTGGCGTCGCGAGCTTCGGCTTTCGCGGTGAAGCGTTGCCGGCGATCTGCTCGGTCAGCCGGCTGGTGGTGGAAACCGCGCCCGACGATGGCGCCGGTACAGCGGTGCATGCGGCCGGTGGCACCATCCAGGAGGTGCGCGACATTGCACGACGACGCGGGACGACTGTCGTGGTGTCGCAGCTCTTCTACAACGCGCCGGCCCGGCAGAAATTCCTTCGCGGGCCGCGCTCCGAATGGCGCAGCATCCTGGAAACGATGACCACCATTGCGCTCAACCGGCGCGATGTGCGGCTCACCCTCACGCACGATGGCAAATGCGCCTTCGCACTCCCCGCGGCGGCGAGCCTTCGCGATCGCGTTGCCGCGCTGTGGGGCAGCGCGGTCGCGGATCGCATGGTGGACGTGGAGGATGTACGTGGCACCGTTCAGGTCAGTGGCCTGGCGGAACGTCCCGGTGACGTGGGGACGGCCAGTCGCCGCACCTTCATCACCGTGAACGGCCGCGTCGTGCGCGACAACGGAATTCTCCGCGCCGCCGAGACGGCGTATCGTTCGACCATCACGGCCGGACTGCGTCCGTCGCTGCTCCTCGAGGTGGTGGTGCCGGCGAACAGCGTCGACGTGAACGTGCATCCCGCCAAGGCGGAAGTGCGGTTCCTCGACCGATGGACGGTGGAACGCGCCGTGGAAGAAGCAGTACGCCGCGCCCTCGGCACCTTCGACGCGAGCGCGGCCCTCGGCATTCGGCGCTGGTCCGCCAACGGTGCGGCCTGGGCGCCGGCTGCCGCTGACGTGGAGCTGCTGCGCCCCGCGGCGCACGACGCCGCTGGCCTGTTCGGTGAACAGGGCGCCGCGCGCGATGATGGTGGCCAGGCGTCGAGCGATTCGGCGGTGAATGGGCGGCCGCGGGGCATGCCGCCCGAACCGGAATTTCCACCCGTCGTTGCGGACGTCGTGCCGCTCGCGCCAATCGTCGTACCGCCGCTGATGCAGCTGCGTCGCACCTGGATGATGTTCGAGCATGACGAGGGCATGGTGCTCATCGACCAGCACTCCGCGCACGAGCGTGTGCTGTACGAGCGGTTCATGGGCATGCTCGAGCGCGGCGAAGCCCCTTCGCAGCGACTGCTCTTTCCGCTCACGCTGCACCTCACGCCAGCCGAGGGTGACGCGTTCGAGGCCCATCGCGAGTTGCTCGCGCGACTCGGCTTCGAGGTGGACGGATTTGGAGGGCACACGCTGCTTGTGAACAGCGTGCCCATGCCGCATCCGCGCTTCGACGCGGAGCGTTGCCTGCGCGAGACACTTGCGGCACTCACCGGCGATCGCGAGGGTGCCGCGCATGCAAAGCACGAGCGACTCGCAGCAACGGTGGCGTGCAAGGCGGCCGTGAAGGCCGGCGACGAACTCTCGCAGGGCGAAATGCGCGCGCTGTTCATCGCGCTCGGTGACACACGACTCCCCGCGCACGACGTGCACGGCCGCTCCACCATCGTGCAACTCTCCTGGCCCGAGCTCGAGCGGCGGTTTGGCCGACAGTAGCGACACGCGCATTCGCGTGATCTGCGGGCCCACAGCGGCAGGGAAGACCTGCGCCGCCACGTGGTTCGCACGCTTCGCCGACATCGGTGTCGTGAGTGCCGATTCTCGGCAACTGTACAAGGGGTTCGACATCGGCACGGCAAAACCCACCGTGCGGGACATGCTCGCCGCACCGCACCTTGGCATCGATGTCCTAGAGCCCACCCCACGCGCGTCGTCGGCCTGGTGGGTGGCGCGGGCCGACGGATGGCTCGACGAGCTCCGCGTTGCAGGGCGCACGCCCCTCGTCGTGGGCGGCACGGGCCTGTACCTGCGTGCCCTGTTCGGTGAGCTGTTCGAGGAGCCGCCGATGGACGCGGCCGCCCGCACGGAGCTCCAGTCTGTTCTGGCGGAAAAAACGTCCGATGAACTGCGCCGGTGGGTGCTGGCGCTCGATCCCGCGCGCGCCCACCTGGGACGCACGCAGCAGCTCCGCGCCATTGAAATTGCCCTGCTCACCGGTCGCCGCGTCAGCGACCTCCACCGGGAGACGGCGCGTCCGCCCCGGCGTCGCGCACGGTATCTTGTGGTCGACCCCGGCCCCTCCCTCGCATTTCATATCGAGACGCGGACGGACACCATGTTCACGAACGGCTGGGCCGAGGAAGTGCGCCAGCTCATGTGTGACGTACCGGAGGACGCGCCGGCATGGAACGCGAGCGGCTATCGGACGGTTCGTGCCATGGTGCTCGGCGAAGTTACCATGCGTGAGGCGACATCACGGGTGGTCATCGAGACCCGGCAGTACGCCAAGCGCCAGCGCACCTGGTTTCGGCATCAGCTGAACGGCGAAGACGTGACTCGCCTGTCTGTCCACGAACCGGATTGGGCCGAGCGCGCCTCGGCCTGGTGGAGGGAAGGGAACACGTGAAAATCGGCATCACCTGCTATCCGACATACGGCGGGTCCGGCGCCGTCGCGACGGAGCTCGGCATCGCGCTCGCGCAGCGCGGCCACGAGATCCACTTCATCACGTATCAGCAGCCCTTCCGGCTGCCGTCGTTCCTGCCGCGCATCTTCTTCCACGAAGTGGATGTCGGTCGTTACCCGCTGTTCGAGTACCCACCGTACGACCTCGCGCTCGCCGTCCGCATGCACGAGGTGGTGCGCGCGCACCACCTCGACCTCCTGCACGTCCACTATGCCATTCCGCACGCGACCAGTGCGTGGATCGCCAAGGAAATGCTTGCGGAGACGAACACCGACATCAAGGTGCTCACCACCCTGCACGGCACCGACATTACCATCGTGGGCCAGGACCCGTCATTCCACGCCATCACGAAATTCTCCATCGAGAAGTCGGATGGCCTGACAGCGGTGTCGCAGTTCCTTCGCGCCGAGACGCAATCGGCATTCGGCTGTGCCAGCTGCCGCATCGAGGTGATCCCGAACTTCATCGACCCCGCCGTCTATGATCGCGCGCGCTATCAGCCGCAGTTCGCCGATATCGCGAAGGGGCGCAAGGTGCTCATGCACCTCTCCAACTTCCGCCCGGTCAAGCGCGTGCAGGAGATCATCCGGATCTACGCCCGCGTCGCGCGCGAGGTCCCGAGCATACTCGTCATGGTCGGCGACGGCCCGGACCGCGTGCTCGCCGAACAGGAGGCGCGCGACCTGGGCGTCAGTGAAGACGTCTTCTTTCTCGGCAAGCTCGAGTCGGTTGCGCCCTTGCTGGCAAGCGCCGATCTCTTCCTGCTGCCCACCGTGAGCGAGTCGTTCGGCCTCAGCGCGCTCGAGGCCCTGGCGTGCGGCGTGCCGGTGATCGGTGCGCATGCGGGTGGCCTCCCTGAAGTGGTGCGGAACGGGGAGACCGGGTTCCTCTGCGAGCCCGGCGACGTTGACGGCATGGCGCACGCCGCAGCATCGCTTCTGGCTGACCCGTCGCGATGGCATGCTGCGAGCCAGTTGGCCGCGGCCGACGCCAGGGCGCGCTTCGGCCAGGAGGCGGTCGTCGCGCAGTACGAGGCGTTCTATCACCGCGCCCTCCACGGCGACGCGCCATGAGCAGGCGACAGTAGACGCGCTATCTTACCCTCCTCCCACCTGACCTTCACCGTACCCCGCCGCCCGCATGTCGCTTCTTCACGCACTGATTCTCGGAATCGTCGAAGGCATCACGGAGTTCCTCCCCGTGTCGTCCACGGCGCACCTGATCCTCACGAGCCACCTGCTGCGCATCGCGGAGTCCGAGTTCGTGAAGAGCTTCGAGATCATCATTCAGCTCGGCGCCATCCTGTCGGTGGTGGTGCTCTACTGGTCGCGGTTCTGGAACTGGGACGTGCTCAAGAAGCTCGTGGTCGCCGTCATTCCCACCGGCGTCATCGGCCTCACGGTCTACAAGGCCATCAAGGGCTACCTGCTCGGCAACATTCCCGTGGTGCTCGCCGCACTCCTCGTGGGCGGTATTGCACTCATCATCTTCGAGCGCTTCCAGAAGGGACGCACCGAGACGGATGCGGACTTCTCCGAGATCACGTACCGGAAAGCCTTCCTCATCGGGCTCTTTCAGGCGATTGCGGTGATTCCCGGCGTCTCCCGCTCCGCGGCCACCATCGTGGGCGGCTCGCTCATCGGCGTGTCCAAGCGCACCATCGTGGACTTCTCGTTCATGCTCGCCGTTCCCACGATGATCGCGGCAAGTGGATTGGAGCTCGTGAAGGGCCGGTCGGCGCTCGCGGGGCACTACGACATGCTCGCCGTGGGATTCGTGGTCAGCTTCATCACCGCCATCATCGCCGTCAAGTCCTTCCTCGGCTACATCAAGACGCGCGACTTCTCGGCGTTCGGCTGGTATCGCATCGCGCTCGCCGTCGTGTACTTCCTTGTCTTTCTCCGCTGAGCCTCGTGGCGCGCGTGCGTACGACGGGGAAGACGTCGGCGCACTCGCTGCGCGCTGGCAGGTCCCGTCAGTCGTGGCGTTCGATGCCGTGGGCTCGACGCTCGACGTCGCGCATCGGCTGGCCCCGGATGCCGCGTCCGGCACGCTCATCCTTGCCGACGAGCAGACCGCCGGCCGCGGCCGTCATGGCCGGCGTTGGGCATCCGCGCGCGGCGCTGGTATCTGGCTCACCCTCATCGAGCGGCCATCCGATGCACGCGCACTCGACGTGCTATCCCTTCGGTGCGGCCTGTATGCGGCGGAGGCGCTCGATGCGCTCGCGGAGTCGCCCGTGCGAGTGAAGTGGCCGAACGACCTGTACGTGGGTGAATGCAAGCTCGCCGGCACGCTCATCGAGACACGGTGGCGCGGCACGAAGCCGGAATGGGTAGCCATCGGATTCGGCCTCAATGTGTCGACGCCCGACGTTGATACCGCCACAGGCCTCGTCGCCGGCGTCACGCGGCTCGCCCCCCTCGACGGCATCGTGCCGGCGCATCGCCGCGCCGCCACCGCGAGCCGCCATCTCTCCGAGGACGAACTCGCACGGTGGCGCGCGAGAGACCTGTCAGTGGGCCGCACGGTGCTCGAACCTGTCGGCGGCGTGGTGGCGGGCATCAATGCGTCGGGCGAGGTGCTCATCATGTCCGAAGGCCACACCGCAGCGGTGCGGTCCGGTTCACTCACATTCGCCGAGCCGCTCGCATGCTCCTGACCTTCGACGTCGGCAACACGGAAACGTCCGTCGGCTTGTTCGACGGCGACGTGCTGCGCGCGCATTGGCGCTTCATCACGGATACGCCACGGACCGCGGACGAGGTGGGCGTGCTGCTGCGTGGCCTCGTTGCCGGTGCCGACGTGCCGCTGTCCAGCGTGCGCGGCGTGGCTATCGCCTCGGTGGTGCGCGGCATGGCCCTGCATCTCGAGGAGGCGTGCCGCCGCTGGCTTCCCGTGCAGCGTCTCGAGATATTCGACGCCGCGTCGCCGCTGCCCATCACCCTCGCGGTTGACGAACCCCTCACGGTTGGGGCGGACCGCATCATCAACACGCTCGTCGCAAGCCGTCGCTACAAGCGCGACGCCATCGTCGTGGACCTCGGTACCGCCACCACCTTCGATTGCATCACCAGTGAGGGCGTGTTCCTGGGCGGCGTTATCGCGCCCGGAGTGCGCACCTCGGCCGAGACGCTGTTTCGTCGGACGTCGAAGCTGCCGGCGACGGAACTCACCGTCCCGCCGCGCGTGATCGGACGGCGTACGGACGACTGCATTCGCGCCGGTGTGATGTTCGGCAATGCAGAGGCAATCGACGGGATCGTGCGCCGGATCCTGGCCGAGTGGCCGCGCCCGGAACGGCCCATTGTCATCGGTACCGGAGGCCTGGCCGAACTGTTTGCGCCGATCTGCGC
This sequence comes from Gemmatimonadaceae bacterium, assembly GCA_014378185.1. GTDB lineage: Bacteria > Gemmatimonadota > Gemmatimonadetes > Gemmatimonadales > Gemmatimonadaceae > AG11. Next base: position 7,352 of record JACMOE010000541.1, read on the forward strand.
GAGCTTTGATGAAGTGGATCCCTTTCTCACGCTGTACGGCTTGGTCATGGCGTTCGAGCTCGTCGGCGACGGTCGATTGTAGCCTGCCTGGCAGGCGGGACTGGAGTTTTGTAACCCTATAAGGGACAACGCGTTGCGATAGGATCTGCGACGCTGATTTCCCCCCTTGTCTGCCGCCCCTCGTCCGACTATCATCCTATTCTGTTAGCACTCGCCTGAAACGAGTGCCAACTGGATACGGACATACATTTCATCCAGACGGAGGCGCACCACCTATGGCCACCAAGAGCGCAGCCGGCGTGAAGATCACGCCGCTGGCTGACCGGGTTGTCGTGAAGGCATCGGAAGATGGCGAGCAGATGCGCGGCGGGCTGTACATCCCCGATACCGCGAAGGAAAAGCCGCAGCAGGGCGAGATCATCGCCGCTGGCCCCGGCAAGTACGAGGACGGCAAGCTCGTCCCCATGTCGACCAAGGTTGGCGACAAGGTGCTGTACGGCAAGTACAGCGGCACGGAGATCACGCTCGACAACGAGCAGTACCTGATCCTCCGCGAGTCCGATGTACTCGCGGTCGTTTCGTAATCACTCGCCACGACTAGAGGATTCACATGGCTAGCAAGGAACTGCATTTCAACGTTGATGCGCGCGCGGCACTGAAGCGCGGCGTCGATCAGCTCGCCGAGGCCGTCAAGGTCACGCTCGGCCCCAAGGGCCGCAATGTCGTCATCGACAAGAAGTTCGGCGCGCCGACGGTCACGAAGGACGGCGTCACGGTTGCCAAGGAGATCGAGCTCGCTGACCCCCTCGAGAACATGGGCGCCCAGATGGTGAAGGAAGTCGCGACGCGCACGTCCGACAATGCCGGCGACGGCACCACGACGGCGACCGTCCTGGCCCAGGCCATCTTCCGCGAAGGCCTCAAGAACGTCACGGCGGGCTCGAACCCCATGGCGATCAAGCGCGGCATCGACAAGGCCGTGCTCGCAATCATCGAGGAGCTGAAGAAGATCAGCGTCCCGACCACCGGCAAGAAGGAGATCGCGCAGGTCGGTACCATCTCCGCGAACAATGACTCGGAGATCGGTAACCTGATCGCCGAAGCAATGGAGAAGGTCGGCAAGGATGGCGTCATCACGGTGGAAGAGGCCAAGGGTCTCGACACGACGCTCGAGACGGTCGAGGGCATGCAGTTCGACCGCGGCTACGTCTCGCCGTACTTCGTCACCGATCCGGAAAAGATGGAAGCGGCGCTGGAAGATTGCCTGATCCTCATCCACGACAAGAAGATCTCGTCGATGAAGGACCTGCTCCCGGTGCTCGAGAAGGTTGCCCAGATGGGCAAGCC
>JACMOE010000062.1 GCA_014378185.1 Gemmatimonadaceae bacterium
CACAGATGCTCGAACGCTGCCAGTGCCAGTGCGTGACCCTTGCGCGGTTCGACCGTGCCGACCATCAGCAAACTCGGGCGCGCCGCCAGGCGTTCGAGCACGGCGTGTGCACCGTCCGGCAAGCCGGGGCCACTCGCCAGTACCGCGCTCGCTGTGGCGGTGCTCGCGCTGTACGTGGCGAGTCACATCCTGCTCCATCCAGTCACCTTTCCGGCGAACATCGTGCCTGTCTGCCTTGGCGCAGGGCTCGCCTTCGCCCTGTTGCTGGTAGCGGGGGAACGGTGGTCCCCCGTGCTCTTCGCGGCGCGGCTGATCCTGCTACTGCTGCCATCCGGTCCGCACCTGCCCCTGTGGCTGACCGTCACGGACGCGGTGATGTACACGGCAATTTACGCGCTCGGCGCGGCCGTGATCTCGCGGCGCGTGGTCGTTACGCGCCCCGTGTGGCGCGTGAAGGACGTGGCGTGGCTGCTCACCGGCATGTATGTGAGCGCGATCATCCAGGCCATGACGAGCGACCTCATGCGCGCCTGGCGACCAGGCTGGGTGAGCAGCGGCTTCTGGCCGGACATTATCCGCTTCGCCGCAAGTGACGGAACCGGCATGCTCATGGTGGTTCCGCTCGCGCTCTTCGTGATCCGGCCATTGCTGCGCCGGCCGCAGAAGTCGAATACCGATGAGCCTGTCTATGTTGGATCGCCCGACGCACCGATTGCGCCGCGTCGTCGCTGGCAGCGCCGCTCTGAACACCTGGCGCAGGGATTGGCCGTGATGGCGACCATCGCCGTGGCAATGCTCGCGGTCGGCCGCGGCGCTGTATTCCCCGGTGGAGGGCTGCTGCTGCTCATCCTGCCAGTGGCGTGGATTTCGTTGCGCGAAGGCCTGCGAGGCGCCACACTCGTGCTCTGCGCGTACGGCCTGGCGAGCCTGCTGCTCGCTCGCTACCTGCCAGAGCCCGCCATGCAGATCCCCCGCATTCAATCGGATCTCCTGATCCTGGGCGTCGTGGGACTGCTGCTGGGGGCGGCGCGTGCTGCCAGCGCGGAAAGCGCTGCGCGCTACTGGCAGCTCGTGGCCACCGCGGCCGAAGGGATATGGCGCCTGGACACGGAGGGCAACACGTTGTCCCTCAATCCCCGCATGGCCGACATGCTTGGACGTAACGCGGCCGAAATCCTCGGCCGCAATGCGGGCGATTTCATTGCTGGTGCTGATATGGAGCGGTGGCAGGGCGAGCGGCGGCTCCGCGCGGCGGGGTTTCGCACTACGTACGAGGTGCGCCTGCACCGGCCCGACGGCGAATACGTCACCGCACTGGTGAATGCGAGCCCGGTGCATGGCGTGGCGAGTGGCGAGAACATCGGCACCGTGGCTGTCGTGACCGACATCACGGCGCTTCGTGCGGCCGAGATGCAGGGGCGTCGCGCGCAGGTACTGCTGGAGGCGGCGTTCCATTCGAACCACGACGCCATGGAGCTGCACCGGGTGAGCGACGGCGTCATCATCGAGGTGAATGCCGTGTGGTCTGCCGTCACCGGCCACGCGCGTGCGGACGCCGTGGGGCGTCCAGTCAATTCGCTCGGCATCTGGGGCGATCCGGCCGACAGCGCGCGCATGTATGAACTGGTCCGGGAACACGGCTTCACGCGCGACTTCGAGATCACGTTCAACCGTCAGCTCGGCGACGGAGGCACCGAACGCGGCCATGCCCTCCTTGCCGCCATTCCCGTGCAGTTCGAACAGGAAGCCTACATGCTGGTGACGAGCCGCGACATCTCGGTGGAGAAACGCGCCGAGGAGGCACAGGCACAGCTCAAGCGGATGGAGGAGCTGGGGCCCCTGGCCGGCGGCGTCGCGCATGACTTCAACAACCTGCTCACCGTCATCGGTTCGTACGCGCAACTGGCACGCATGAACATCGAGGAGGGGCAGCCGGTTCCGCTGGAAGACGTGGACGAGATCCTGGCGGCAGCGGACCGCGGCCAACAGCTGACGCGCCGGCTGCTCTCTTTCAGCCGTCACCGGCCCGCAGAAGCGGCACCCCTCGACCTTGGTCCTTTGCTGCTGCGCACCGAAGGCATGGTGCGCTCGCTGCTCCCGCCAGACGTGCGCATGCGTTTCGACCTCGGTGATGACGTGCCGACGATCATCGCTGATGGGAGCCAGCTGGATCAGATCGTGATCAACCTCGCGGTCAATGCGCGGGATGCGATGCCCGATGGCGGGCAGTTCGTGCTGCGCACGTCGGCGCTCCACGTTCCCGAGGGCGAGGCGAGCGTGCTGGTGGGGCCGGACACGCTGCCAGGGCATTACGCGGTGCTCACCGCCACGGACACCGGTGTGGGCATGGATACCGCCACCCAAGCGCGCATGTTCGAACCGTTCTTCACCACCAAGGGGCCCGGTGAAGGAACAGGGCTCGGACTCGCCGTCATCTATGGCATCGTACGCCAGGCGCGCGGCGCCGTGCGCGTGACGAGCGAGAAGGGAGTGGGCACCACCTTCACGATCTTCTGGCCCGCGGCACCGTCCGCGGCCCTTCCCTCGGCGCGCGGCACGATGCCGCTCGAATCGCGCCGCGCGGGCGGGCGCGTTCTCCTCATCGAGGATGAACCCACCGTGCGCCGCATCACGTGTCGTGTGCTGGAAGACGCCGGGTTCGAGGTGAGCATTGCGGCGGACGGAGCGGAAGGGCTGGCGTGCCTGGCACGATTGAAAGCCGAAGGACGCCGACCGGACGTGGTGCTCAGCGACATCTCGATGCCCGTGCTGAACGGGCGCGAGGTGGCCGCGCAGATGCTGGTGAGCGACCCCGATCTCCCCGTCGTGCTGGTGTCCGGCTATGACGAGGTGGAAGGCGCATCGGCCACCCTGGCCAACGTGCCCTTCCCCGTCGTGATGAAGCCGTACGAGATGGCGACTCTCATTTCAGTGATGCGCGCGGCGGTCGAATGGCACGACGACCGGGCGCGCGCCGCTCAGCCAGCCGCGAACCGACCCAGTTAGATTCGTCGGATGCCATTCCACGACCGTGCCCGCTTCCCGCGCGGCTTCCGCTGCGCCAGCCGCAACGTGGGGCTCAAGCCCACGGCGAAGGACGTCGCGCTGTTCGCCAGCGAAGTCGATGCTGCTGCCGCCGCGGTGTTCACGCGCAATCACTTTCCGGGCGCGCCGGTGGTACTCGGTCGCGAGACCATCAAGGGTGGCGTGCTGCGTGGAGTGGTGGTGAACAG
>JACMOE010000542.1 GCA_014378185.1 Gemmatimonadaceae bacterium
GTGAGCCAGTTGGAGTCCGTTGCGTTGCTTCGTCCTGCGTCGCGCCTCATCTACCTGAAGATCACGCCAACCGGTGCGTTGCGCCGCATGGGGCGCAAGGTCGTGGGCAGGCCTCTTCTGCTGCGTCCGGATCCGCATGGCGAGCTGGAGCGCCTGCTGGCGGCTCGCCGCATGGTCTATGAGTCCGCCGATTTCATTGTTGACGTAGAAAGCATTGATTCACAACGAGTTACGGATAGTATACAGGCTCATTTCGAGCTTTGATGCCAGGTGGAAATGCAGCCCAGCCGCGCGGGCGGTTGACGTCCCTACTACCTTAGAGCGCATATCTGGTTCGAATCGTCCATCTCACTGCCGCAGATGGGCCCGGACCGGCGGGGTGGGCGTCCTGCCTGGGTTGGACGTGTCGCCCGAAATAGTGTCTCAGGAGTAATTATGGTGTTGTTCGGCGCGCGCACCAACATATGCTGCGACGGCGATGCCACGAGGAAAACATGACGATTCGCGTTCTTGGACCACACGAGCGGGGCCGATTTGCCACTGAAGCCTGGGGGCATTTGCTGGCGCTTGCCGGTGCCGGGGCGCTCAACCCCGCGGAGCTCGAGCAGGTGATCGAGCGGGCGATGCTCCAGTTCGACGGGCGCATTGCGCTCGATGACCTGCGCGCAATGATGGAGGGGGCCGGTTTCGACGACCCCGCCGCCGCGGCGGATACCCAGACCGTACACTAGAAATGGCTGCCAAGAAGACCACAACAAAGCGACCCGCCGCGAAGAAATCAGCGGCCGCGAAGAAGACATCAGGGGCCAGGACGGTACGCAAGACAGCATCGCGCAAGGCTGCCGTGGAGGAGGAGTATCCCGAGGCGCCTGCTGGCACCACGTCGCTCGTGATCGTCGAGTCGCCGGCCAAGGCGAAGACGATTGGCAAGTATCTTGGCCGGGGCTATCGCGTGAAGGCCACGGTCGGCCACATCATGGACTTGCCGGAGAAGAAACTCGGCATCGACATCGAGCACGGCTTCGAGCCGGAGCTGGTGCCCATTCCCGGAAAGGAAAAGACGATTGCCGACCTGAAGGCGGCAGCGAAGGTGTCGAAGGAGATCTTCATCGCGACCGATCCGGATCGAGAGGGGGAGGCGATCGCATGGCACGTGGCGGAGCAGATCAAGCCGAAGCGTGGCCAGGCGGTGGTTCCCATCCGCCGCGTGCTCTTTCACGAGATCACGAAGGACGCCGTGCAGCTGGCCATCCAGCAGGCGGGCGTGATTGACGACAAGAAGGTAGAGGCGCAGCAGGCACGGCGCGTGCTCGACCGGCTCGTGGGATACAAGGCGAGCCCCGTGCTCTGGAAGACGGTCAAGAAAGGCATCTCGGCGGGCCGAGTGCAAACCGTTGCGCTTCGGCTCATCGTCGAGCGCGAGCGAGCGATCCGCGCCTTTACGCCGGTGGAGTACTGGACGGTCGAGGCGCTCCTGGAGAAGGAGGGACAGCGGTTCACGGCCAAGCTCCACCAGATCGACGGCAAGAAGGCGGAGATCAGCACGGAGGCGGAGGCTGCGCGCGTTCTGTCGGACCTCGAGGGCCGCACGACGTTCGGCGTGTCCGAGGTCAAGCGCCGCGAGCGCCGCAAGAATCCGTCGGCGCCATTCACCACGTCCACGCTTCAGCAGGAGGCCGCGAAGAAGCTGTCGTTCGGATCCAAGCGCACGATGCGCGTGGCGCAGGATCTCTACGAGGGCATCGACATTGGGCCCGAGGGAGCGGTGGGTCTCATCACGTACATGCGTACGGACTCCACGCGGGTCGCGGAGAGCGCGGCCACGCAGGCGCGCGAGTACCTGCGGGTGCTGTTCGGCGAGGAATTTCTTGCCAAGGGCGTGCAGCTGTACGGGGACGGCAAGGCGAAGAACGCGCAGGATGCGCACGAATGCGTGCGGCCCACGGATCCCACGCGTCGCCCGGATGACGTGCGAAAGTACCTGAGCGTGGACCAGTACAAGCTCTATCAGCTGGTCTGGCAGCGCTTCATGGGCTCGCAGATGGCACCGGCCGTGTTCGACACCACCACGGTGGATTACGACATTCCGGCGCGCGAGCAGCCACAGATCGGGCGCCGCGCGTACCTGTTCCGGAGCACGGGGAGCATCATCAAGTTCCAGGGTTTCATGGCGCTCTATCGCGAAACGCGCGAGGAGGGCGACTCCAAGGCACTCGAGGACGAGAACGAACTGCCGGTGATCGACGTGGGGGAAAACATCCCGGTGCAGTCGATCACGCCGTTGCAGCACTTCACCGAGCCACCACCGCGCTTCTCCGAGGCCAGCCTGGTGAAGGAGCTGGAACGGCTGGGCATCGCCCGGCCGTCCACCTACGCGAGCATCATCAGCGTGCTCGCGGACAGGCGGTATGTGCTGCTCGAGCAGCGCCGATTCTTTCCCACGGAGCTGGGCGAGACCGTGGAGCGGGTGATGGTGAAGCAGTTCCCCGGCATCTTCAACGTGGACTTCACGTCGGGCATGGAGCTCGAGCTCGACAAGGTGGAGGAGGGGGCGCTGGGCTGGCGCGCGGTGCTGAAGGATTTCTGGGGTCCGTTCGACAAGTCACTCAAGGACGTGCAGTTCGGTGCCCTCATTGCCGTGGCGCACGACCTCTCCGGCATCGTGAACGAGCGGTGCCCGGATTGTGGCGGGCATCTCGAGCCCCGCGGCGGGTTCTTCGGGCCGTTCCTGGCCTGCGAGAATCACCCGAAGGCCTGCAAGTATACGCGCCCACTCAAGGGCGAAAAGGCAAAGCCGAAGATGACGGACATTCCGTGTCATCTCTGCAGCGCCCCCATGGTGGTGCGCCTGGGTCGGAGCGGGGAGTTTCTCGGGTGCAGCACGTTCCCGAAGTGCCGCGGCACGCGCTCCATGCCCACGGGTGTGTTCTGTCCCAAGGACGGCGGAGAGCTGGTCGAGCGCCGATCGAAGAAGCGCGGGACCGCATTCTACGCGTGCTCCAACGAGGATTGCGATTTCGTGGCCTGGAACAAGCCCGTGTCGGAAGCGTGTCCCGAGTGCGCGTACGTTGGTGCAGAGATGAAGTTCACCAAGGCGCGCGGTGATTTCCGGAAGTGCCTCAAGTGCGGGAACGAGTGGGACGCGCCGCAACCCGCGGAGCCGTTGGAGGCGGTGGAGCCCGCCCTGGCGGGATAGTCAGCGCCAAGGCTGTTCCGGCGAGCGCGGACGGCGCTCGCGCTGCATTCATCATTGCAGACCACAGCCGATGACGCACTGGACCGTTCGCACGCGCATCATTGCCGCCTTCGCGACGCGGTTCGGCGAGGCGTCTGCCGCAGCGATGCCGGACAAGACGCTCGATGCCAATGAAGTCAGTACCCGGCTGCGGCCACCTGATTGGTACGAAGTACGCATTGCTTCGGGGTTCAACCAGCCAGCGAGGAAGCGTGAGTGACGTGACCAAGCGGTCCAGTACGCACAGCGTGCCCCAGGTACGGACGGGGCAGCCCGACGTGAAGCTCACCCGCGAGGAATTCGACCAGCGGCTGGGTGAGCGATTTTACGACCCGGCCTTCGACGCCGTGCGCGAACAGATCGCGCAAGTACTCGACGTTGCGTGGGATGGGTATTCGGACTACCGCAAGAGCCCCAGGACGCGAAAAGCCGGGGCGGGCTTTGCGGATCCAGAATTCGAGCTTCCGCTGGAGTGGCTCCAGACTCGAGAGCGTATCCGCGAGGCGCAGGAGCGGCACGACAAGGCCTCCGGCCCGCGGCGTGTGCTGCTCATCTCGGCCGCCGCGCGATCGGACCAGACGTGCCCGGGTGAAATCCCCAAGTCCTTTCGCCTTGCGCAGATTGCGCGGAAGGTGTTCGCCGCATCCGCCGGCGTCGAGTGCGACTTCCTCGACTTGAGCCACCTCACGTCCGAGTACGGACGCCAGATCCTGCCATGCAAGGCCTGCGTCTCCACCGCGATGCCGCTCTGCCACTGGCCGTGCTCCTGCTATCCCAATCACGCCATGGGACAGGTGAACGACTGGATGAGCGAGCTCTACCCGCGATGGGTCGAGGCGCACGGCGTGATGATCGTGACACCAGTCTACTGGTATCAGGCGCCGAGTGTGCTCAAGCTCATGATGGACCGATTGGTGTGTGCCGATGGCGGCAACCCGGACCCTACGAGCACCCATGGCAAGAAGCCGGAAGAAGCCAAGCGGCTCGAGTTGCAGGGGTGGGACTATCCGCGTCACCTGGAGGGCCGCGCGTATTCGCTGTTCGTGCACGGAGACGCCGCTGGCACGGAGAACCTGCGGCGCATGCTCTCGGACTGGCTGAACGACATGAAGCTCGTGGAGGCGGGCAGCGCGGGCGCCGTGGATCGCTACATCGGGTACATGGGGTCCTACGCCGAGAGCCATGTGGCGCTCGACGCCGACGAGGCGGTGCAGGAGGAACTGCGCAATGTGGCACGGTCGCTGGTGGATGCCGTCCGTCTCCAGGCACTCGGTACATTCGCGCAGCCCGGAAGCGAACTTCTCGATCCGCGCCCGAAATAGCCTAGATTCCGGCATGGCAGAAACGGTTCACATCGTGGGTGGCGGGCTCGCGGGCAGCGAGGCGGCGTGGCAGCTCGCCGAGCGCGGTCATGAAGTGGTGCTGCACGAGATGCGGCCCGTGCGTGGCACGGAGGCGCACAAGACGGATCGGCTCGCGGAGCTCGTGTGCTCCAACACGTTCAAGAGCACCGAAACGTCGAACGCGCATGGTTTGCTGAAGGCGGAAATGCGGTTGCTGGGGTGCATGATCCTCGAGTGCGCGGACGAGGCGCGCGTGCCTGGGGGTAGCGCACTCACGGTGGATCGCGAGGTGTTTTCCGCCAAGGTGGATGCGCGCGTTTCGGGGCACGCGCGCATCAGCATCGTGCGCGACGAGGTGACGGACCTCCCCTCGCCGGGTATCGTCGCCACAGGGCCGCTCACGTCCGACGCCCTGGCCGCAGCCATCCGCGAACGACTAGGCGTGGCCTCGCTCGCGTTCTACGACGCAATCGCGCCCATCGTGGCCTACGACTCCATCGATCTCGACGTCGTATTCCGCGCGTCGCGCTACGGCAAGGAAACCATGCCTGGCCTGAGCGGAGCCGAACGCGAGGGAGAAAGCGAGGGTGCCTACCTCAACTGTCCGATGTCGCGCGAGCAGTACGAGGCGTTCCTCGATGCACTCACGCTGGCCGACCAGGCGACCGCGCACGAGTTCGATGCCGTGCCGTACTTCGACGGCTGCATGCCGGCCGAGGAAATTGCGCGCCGAGGGCGCGAATCGCTGCGCTTCGGACCGATGAAGCCCGTCGGACTCACCGATCCACGTACGGGGCGCGAGGCATACGCCATCGTGCAGCTCCGCATGGAGGATCGCGGCGGACGGATGTGGAATCTCGTCGGATTCCAGACACGCCTGCGCTATCCTGAACAGCAACGCGTGTTCCGGCTCATCCCGGGCCTGGCGAACGCGGAGTTTCTGCGCTTCGGCTCCATTCACCGGAACTCGTATCTCAACGCGCCCGCCGCGCTCGCGCCACACCTCGCGCTCAAGGACAACCCCATGGTCCTGTTCGCCGGTCAGCTCA
>JACMOE010000543.1 GCA_014378185.1 Gemmatimonadaceae bacterium
CGGATGTCATCGGCGTCGTAGCCACGGCGCGCGAGAAACGCGTAGAGCCGCCGCCGCTGCACGACGGGATCCAGCCGAGCCAACGAGCGCGCCTTCTTTCGCGCCGCGGCTTCCACGACCTCGCGCTGGTCGATGCACTCTGCCTCGAACACCGCGTTGATGGCCGCCTCGCTGACGTCGCGCGCCACACCCTTGCGCCCTAGTTCCTGCTGCACCCGCCGCCGCGACTGGTTCGCACCCAGCACTTTCGCCCGCGTGAAGGCTTGCGCAAAGGCGGCATCGTCGAGCAAGCCCTGCTCCCGTAACCGGTCGATCGCCCGATCGACGTCGGCGCGCTCCTCACCCTTCCGGACAAGTGATCGCGTCAGCTCGCTCGCCGACCGCGCGCGAAAGGCGAGCATGTTGAGCGCGCGGTCGTAGACGGCGAGGTGCGCGGCTTCGGCGGCAATCGCGTCTTGCAGTCCATCCACCTGGAGACCAACGGCGAGGCCGAGACGTTCTATCACGTCGAGCGAGAGCGTGGCCAGCGGGTCGCCGTCGACCAACACGTCGAACCGGCCCGGTTTCCGTGTGGTGGGAACGATGGCCGATATCACAGACATGGCGCGCCGTGAGTTATCAAGATGACCGGCGATCGCGATCGCTGCGCCGGACGGCTGCGAGCGAGCAACCCGCTTAGTGCATGGCTCGAAAGTACATCACACTGATGACGTAAGCACTTATACGACAGACACTTGCATTTGGCACAACAAGAAACCGAGGAGTGCGCCCTGTCACGCTGGGGATTCCGGGCCCCATCGATTCCAGAGAACAACTCCTCGGCTCCTTGTCCTTGCAAACTACCACCGGTGCATCCCTGCTGTACAATCGGCCCCCTCCGCCCATGCGCTCGCACGAGCGATGCCATCACCGAAACAGGCCCCATCGAAACGTACCCTACTCGGCGTCGTCCTGCTCGGCCGCCACTACAGTCTGGTCTCCGCCAATGCCAAGCACAACCTTCACCTTTTCCTCGATCTCGGCAAGGATGGCCGGATTGTCCTTCAGGTACATCTTGGCGTTTTCGCGGCCCTGACCGATTTTCTGCCCATTGTAGCTGTACCAGGCCCCCGACTTCTCGATGATCCCCGACTCCGACCCGATATCCACCAGCAACGAGGTATGGCTGATTCCCTCGGAATACATGATGTCGAACTCGGCCTGCTTGAACGGCGGGGCCACCTTGTTCTTGACCACCTTGACCCGGACGTGCGATCCGACGATTTCCTCCTTGTCCTTCACCGGGCCGATCCGGCGGATATCCAACCGGACCGAAGCGTAGAACTTGAGCGCCTTGCCACCCGTGGTGGTTTCCGGGTTGCCGAACATCACGCCGATCTTCTCACGCAGCTGGTTGATGAAGATGACGATGGTCTTGGAGCGCGCGATGGAGCCCGTGAGCTTGCGCAGCGCCTGGCTCATGAGGCGCGCCTGCAGGCCCATGTGCGACTCGCCCATGTCGCCCTCGATCTCCGCCTTGGGCACCAGCGCCGCAACCGAGTCGATGACCACGATATCCACGGCACCAGAGCGAACGAGGATCTCGCAGATCTCGAGCGCCTGCTCACCCGTGTCTGGCTGCGAAATCAGCAGCGCCTCGACATCCACCCCGAGCTTGCGTGCGTACTCCGTGTCGAGCGCATGCTCCGCGTCGATGAAGGCGGCAACACCGCCCATCCGCTGGGCGTTCGCGACGACGTGCAGGCACAACGTGGTCTTGCCGCTCGACTCCGGACCATAGATCTCCGTGACGCGACCACGCGGAATTCCGCCAACGCCGATGGCGGCGTCAAGATTGATCGCACCCGTGGGTACCGCTTCGACGCGAACCTTCTCCTTCGCGTCCATGCGCATGATGGAGCCCTTGCCACAGCTCTTCTCGATCTGCGCAATCGCCAGACTCAGCGCCTTCTTCTTGTCTTCCGCTATCGTGGACACGGCCATTTCGTTGCAAAGCCTCTCGTCTGTCGTGGATTCCTTTGGCCCACGCGGGCATAAGCGTACCGGAAAAGCAGCGCGTCCGATACCCGAATAGAATACGAAGGTCGGCACCCGAAATCAAGCCGAAAGGTGGAGCGAAAACGCATCCTCGACATGGCGCACCCGGACTCGGCTACCGTCCACCAGCACCCCGATGACGTCGAATCGATATGCGTCGCTCCCGCGCCCATGCCGTGCGATCCAGACCCGCGCTGAGCGACCTAACTCCTTCTGCTTCTTCCAGTTGACTGCTCCAACTGGATCGCCGAAGGTATCGCCCCGCCTCGCCTTGACCTCCACGAACGCCACCATTCCCTCATGCTCGACCACGAGATCGATGTCGCGGTGCCCGGTGCGGAAACGGCGCTGGACCACACGCCACCCGCGCAGCCGGAGCCACCGCTCCGCCACTCGCTCTCCGAATTCTCCCAATGCCTGCCTGGCCGCTGACATGGAGGGAGGATATGCGGCCGGACCATGCGAGCATCATCAAACGAGCCTTGTCCGAACCGTTCTGTTCCGCTCGGAAAGGGGATGTGGCCGTAACAGGGACACGTTCATCTGCGTGGTGGGAAGTCCACCCGCGGACGGCTACCGCAACTGGAAGTAGAGCACGAGCCCCAGGTGGCCACCGTGGTTGGTGAATCGGACGAACGAGCGATCACATCCAGCATCCTGAATCATGAGGAACAGCCGATTCAGGTCATACTCGTTCATCGGCATCAGCGGATAGGCAAACGCCCTCCCCTGCGCGACGTTCACGACACCGTTCGCCAGTGGAACCGTCTTGCGACACCAGTGCACGAGTTTGCGACTGCGCGACGCCTTGCGGTGATAGGTGAACTGCATCACGCCCACGCCTCCAGGCAGCAAATGATCCAGGATTGCCTTGAGGATCACCTCGCCGCGCGCCCGCGAAATGTGCTGAAACACGATGAACGAATGCACGAGATCGAAGGCGTCATCGAGCTCGGCAAGGTCGGCGCTGGACTGCCGTAGCTCCATGTTGGTGATCCCGAACTCCCGGCCATTCTCGCGCGCCTCTGCAAGCATGGATGCGGCGATGTCCACACCCACCACGCTCCCGCACACGCGGGCCAGCGGGATCGTCAATCGTCCCACACCGCACCCGAAGTCGAGCCCTCGGCGTGGAGCGAACGCGGGATCGATGTGCGCGCGCACATCTGCCATCACCGACTCCACATGCGCCTTGCCAGACTGAAAAAACTGCTCCCGCGCGCCGGCCGGCAGGCGCGTGCCGCGATACGCCTCCTGGTTCACGACCGCGAAATACGGGTCGATTGCCCCGAATTTTTCCCACCCTGATCCTGAGCCGTCCCCTGACATTCTCGCCTCGCCCATGCACGTGGTGGAACCTGCACCCGCGTCACGCGGGACCGCACGGAAACTACGGCCGCAATTCGGTTCTCAACACACCACTCGGAAGCGACTGTTCGGAGCGCACCACCCGCGCTCCGTCTCGTGCAACCCAGAGCCGCTCTTCGGTCGTAGCGGTCCGCAGCATCACGCGCCAGCACTCCACCGACTGACTCCCGACCGTCACCGTTTCGATCGCATCGACCACGATTTCGGCGGCGAGCACACGCGGCGTCTGGCCCTCGATGACCAGCAGGGCGGCCGAGGCCTTGTAGCCCTCGCGCAATGAGAGCATCTCGATGATTCGCTCCACCATCCCGGCGCTCAGCAGCGCATTCGACGGCGTTGCGACGCCGAACGACGCGCGGCCCTGGTAGGTGTCGATGCCCCCGAACATGGAATCGCGCGTGAATGACGCCGCGAAGCGCGCTGTGCCAATCGTCGCCGACCAACGCACCGGTGCCAGGTCGGCGCGGGTGACCGTCACGGAATCCGTCGTCTCCACGACAGTGCCGTAGCGGCTCTCGGCAATCAGCCAGCTCGGGGTGCCTCCCGCGGATACCTCGGACACGGAGACGGTGCGAGTACCGAGCGGTATCAGCTCTCCGTTCGAGCGAATGAGGGTGAGCACGTACATCAGCGATCCGGCGCGAAGGAGCGTTCCGTTCGGCCGCTCGAATGGCGGAAGGCTGTCAAGCGATGAAGGAGAAGTAACGACAGGCGCCGACGTCGCCTGGGCCGCCAAGGCGGAAGGCAACGCAGAGGCCACGACGACGCTCCACATCAGGCGAATCGAGCGTGCGGCAGTCCGTCGCCGCCGCTGTACCGCAGTGATCCCGCTCACTCTCGTACGCCACAGATGCGATCCAGATCCTCGAGCCCCACCCGCACCTCGCGCCCCTTCGGGCCGCTCTTCGGATCAAGCACTCCCGCATCGGCCAGTTGGTCGATCACTCGCGCGGCCCGCCCGTAGCCGATGCCGAGCCTGCGTTGGAGAAGCGAAGTCGAGCCGCTCTGGTTCTGGATGCATAGCTCGGCCGCCTCTCGAAACAGCGGATCTCTTGCCCCGTCCGCAACACCACCTTC
>JACMOE010000544.1 GCA_014378185.1 Gemmatimonadaceae bacterium
GCAGGTCCTTCGCTTCGCTCAGGACGACAATGGCTGGCAGGTCCTTCGCTTCGCTCAGGACGACAATGGTTGGCAGGTCCTTCGCTTAGCTCACTACGACAAGGGCTGGCAGGTTCTGCCTGTTTGCCGTGTTAGCCAATGGCAAGTGGCATTCCTTCCGCCGCCGTATCATTTCAACGCAAGCAATTCAGCGCCGCAAAGTTTCCACAAAGAACGGTCATTTCGCTGGAGTTTTCGCCGCGCTTGGTCGACCTTCCTTTCACGTCAACTGCGCTGGTGGGCGACAGGAGACGGCTCAAGAACCCGTCAGTGCTTCGGCACTGGCGGGTTTGCCGTTTGTATCATGGCCGGAGGATGTTCCGGTTCAGGACGTCGATCACGCTCACGTGATCATCGGTCCAGTGGACGCTCGGACCATCGTCCTCGATCCAGTACCACTGCCTTGTCTGCGCCAGGCGCATCAGTCCACGCGGCGACCGGCTGAGCGCCACGGCAACGGTGCTCCGCACGCCCTGCGCCTGTTCTCTCGCGCCCGGCACGTACTGGCTCATTGCCACCCGCTGACCCGTGACGTCGCGCCACCCGCGCAGCACGCGCGCGAGGTCCGCGTAGCGATTGGAGATGTGGATCACGAGCACGCCGTCGCTCTTCAGCTTGTGGAGATACAAGCTGATAGCCTCCTCGGTGAGTAGGTGCGTGGGGATCGCGTCGCCGCTGAACGCATCAAGCACGAGGACGTCGAAGTGATCGTCCGGCTCGGACGCAATGAGGCGTCGTCCGTCGCCGATGGCGACGCGCACCGCCGCCTTCGAGTCCGACAGGAAGGTGAAGTCGCGCCGAGCCATTGCCTCGACGAGTGGGTCGATCTCGTAGAACGTCAGCGATTGGCCCGCGCGCGCCAGAGGTGCGAGCGATCCCGCACCGAGTCCCACGACGCCGATGGCCGCGTTGTCCGGCGCATGAGCGACCACCCAGCCCAGCGGACCTTCCGGGTAGTAGTACGAGGTGGGAATGTTTCGAAGCGCCGGCGCCTTGCGCTGCGAGCCATGGACCGTGACGCCATGAATGAGGATGCGTTCGTAACCGTTCTCCGTCACGCGCGACACGCCGAAGAAGCTGCGCGCCTGGTCGATGATGGGATCCGTGTACTGGAGGCCCGCCAGCACGAACGCCGCGGTGAGCGCTGTCGAGAGCTGGAAGATGCCCGGCTGCCGGCGATACAGTACGCCGCACACGAGGATCGCGAGCGGCATGAACTGCCACTGGAGGATTGTGGTGTCCGACGCCGCACGAACGTGGTCCGCGCGTCCGTGCAGCACCGCAACCGTTGCGACGGCGGCCGCGACGATCATCGTGAGCGCCACGGGCGACGTGAGCATCTCGCGCGCGCTGCGCCGAGACCATGGGTCACGCTCGGCATGATGCGGCCGCACCACCAGCGCCAGGAGCAACAGCGTGATTGGATATTCGGCGATGGAGCTGAAGATCAGCGGGGCGACCAGGCTGTTGGCGATGCCGCCGATGGCGCCGCCGACCGAAATCCAGAGGTAGAACGACGTGAGGTCGTGCGCGGAAGGTCGGTCGTTGGCCAGATCGCCGTGGCAGAGCAGCGCGCCGGCGAACAGCGTCGCCAGAAGGACGATCAGTGCGAACCACAGTGGCAGCACCGTGGGTACGATGACCAA
>JACMOE010000545.1 GCA_014378185.1 Gemmatimonadaceae bacterium
GCGGACGATGGCCGGCGAGATCCGGCGTCTCGCGGGGGCGTCGAAGTAAGTCGCCGAGCGAGTCATGAACGACGAGGGGCGCCCTGAGGAGGGGCGCCCGGCCCTAGCGTGGTCGGCGATCGCGGCGTACGTATCGCCGGATACTCGACCGACCACAATTGAATTTCCTATCGGCGACGGAACAACCATCGTCCCCGGGGTGAACCGGGCGACGGCCTATCGCGGTGCATGTCTCGTGACGTCGATCACCGGCACCTTCGAAGGCGACACGAGCAAGATCGGCGCTTACAGGGGAGCCGGGACGGCGCACAGCCAGTTCATACTCCGTCGGGACCCTATCAACGCGAACGGCTCGGTTTCGGTCTGATCGAACCAGGAATGGGCAAGCTTTCAGGCGAACATCGATCATCTCGCCAAGGAGAACGCCAGGAAAGCGGGCAAGCCGTAGCGTCTCACGTTCACGACAACCTCTTCTCGGGAGTACCCAAATGTATCTCCTTCCTCTGAAGCATCTCGTCGCGGCCTCGCTACTGCTCTCGGCAGCTACCGCGTCCAACCGCATGTACGACCGCGCGACGATGACCAACTACGCCCATTCCCCCGCCGTCGTCACCATCAACTACGCGAGCTGCAAGAAGGACGTCTTCACTGTGCCAGCCGCCCCGGATGGAATCGCTTGGCAGCCCACCGTCGCAACCGCACCGACCAGACGTGGCGCCTGCCTGATCACCTCGATCACCGCCACCCTGCAGGGCGACACGAGCACGGTGACGGCGTACAGCAGCACCGGCACGTCGTACAGCCAGTTCTATGTCCGCAAACCCTTCTGTAGTTCCGGGGGGTGGCGAATCTGGTCGAAAAAAGAATACAGCACGAACAGCAGTGGCTGCTTTGGCGGCAGGCACAGGTAGCGCGACACCTTCACTTGCGAGAGCGGGATCGCCGCAGCGGCGATCCCGTTCGTTGTTCCTCGCCACCCGGAGTTCGACAATGAAGCGTCTTTCCATGAAGCATCTCGTCGCCGCGGCCACGTTCTTCCTGGCGCCTGCCGCGATGAGCCAGGCCTACGGGCGCGTCATCATCACCAACTACTCGTTGAAGCGCGTCAACGTGGTCGTGAACTATGCGGCGTGCCGGTCGGATCGTTTCCTGGTCTCGCAAGGACGCATGGAGGGAGGTAAAGTCGTACCCGGCGTGAACCAGGCGCAGTCCCGTCGTGGTGCGTGTCTCGTCAGCTCGATCACCGGTACGTACGAAGGAAACGACAAGGAGAAAATCCTTCCGTACGAGCACGCGGCGACGACCTACAGCCATTTCTACATCAAGAAGCCCGCGTTCAACAATGGTGACACGTTCGCGATCTGGTCGGCGAATTCGTTTGCGGCTGATTCGGAGCCCATCGCGAAATTCAACGCGAATAGAGACAAGAAGAATCCGTAGACCTTCGCATTCACGACAACCTCCTCACGAGAGTTCTCAATGCATCTCCGTTCCATGAAATATCTCGTCCCCGCCGTCATGCTCTTGGTCGCGCCCCCCGCCATGAGCCAGGCGTACGGCCGAGTCACCATCAGTAACTACGCGCTGAAGCGCGCCACCGTCGTGGTTACTTACGCCTCGTGCCGGAGCGACACCTTCCTCGTCTCCCAGGGCCGAGTGGCCGGCGATAGCATCATTCCCGGCGTGAACCAGGCGCAGAGCCGTCGTGGCGCGTGCCTCATCAAGTCGATCACCGGTAAGTTCGAGGGCGACACGGCGACGAAGATCGGGCCCTTCGCCAAGCACCCTCTGGCTGTGGGGTCGGAGAAGAGCCACTTCGTCCTGCGGAGCGATCCCATGGTCCTATATCGCGACGACTGGAGCATCTGGTCACAGACTGATTGGGATAAGGAACGAGGCACAAATAATAAGCGCTAACGCGAAGTGAACGGGATCGTCATCACGGCGATCCCGTTCTCGCTTCACTCTACTTCCTCGTGGTGCACTACGCGGCGTGCAGGTCCGACAACCTGCTCGTCTCCCAGGGCCGGATGACCCCCGATTCCATCGTCGAACCAGGAATGGGCCGCCTTCCAGGCGAACATCGATCATCTCGCGAAGGAGAACGCCAGGAAAGCGGGCAAGCCGTAGCAGTAAGGGTCGCACTTCTCACGCACGACAACTTTTCCCCGGGACTACTCAAATGCATCTCCTTTCCCTGAAGCATCTCGTGGCCGCGACGCTCCTCATCGTCGCGCCAGTCGCAACGAGAATGTCGTATCCTCGCGCGACGGTCACCAACTATGAGGGGTTCCCCGCCGTTGTCGAAGTGAACTATCGGTCGTGCAAGAAGGACAACTTCACTGTGCCGGCCGCCACGCGGGTGGACCTGGCCTGGGTGCCTGGGACCGCAACCGCATCAACGAACCGTGGCGTGTGCCTGATCAGTTCGATCACCGCGAGCCTGACGGGTGATACGGCCAAGGTCACGACGTACACCAGCTCGGGCACGTCTTACAGCCAGTTCGTCATTCGCAGACTCTTCTGCGGTCGAGCGGGGCTGAGAGTCTGGTCGAAAAGCGAATACAGCACGCATAACAGCAACGCCTGCTTTGGCAGCAGGAGGTAGACCGACACCACCGCTCGCGAAAAACGGGATCGCCGCACCGGCGATCCCCTTGGTGCTTCATCAGCAAGACACGTCGAGGCGCCTGCCTCATCACCTCGATCACCGCTTCGTTCGAGGGCGACGATAAGACCTGGATCCACCCTTACACGGCGTTGACTTCGGGCAGTCGCTGTCTCATCAGGACATCGGGAGATCTGGGACACCAGTACGAGATCTGGTCGGCGGAGGGCTGGAAGCTCGATTCGTTGGAAGTGGTCGCGTACTTCGCGGAGCGAGAAACGCAGCGAACCAGTCGGTAGCGCTGCGCAGATAGGCCATCTCATTCAGGGATTGGCCGCATCGGAACACAACGTCGGAACGAGACCGCCATGCCGGCGATCCCGTACACTCTTCCTCTTTCCTCGGGATTCACATGCGTATCCTTTCGACGAAACACCTCGTCGCCGCGGCCGTTATCTTCATCGCACCGGCCGCGATGGGCCAGTGGACCAAGGAGATCGGCCACGCCTACGCCAGACCCGTCATCACCAACTACTCGCTCAAGCGCGTGAACGTGGTGGTGAACTACAAGCACTGCAAGTCAGACACATTTCTCGTCTCGCAGGGCCGGATGGATGGAGGCAAGGTCGTGCCGGGCGAAAACCAGTCACAGAACAAACGAGGCGCCTGCCTCATCACCTCGATCACCGGGAAGTACGAGGGCGACGCCAGCACGATCATCAAACCGTACGAGCACGCGTTGACGTCGTACAGCCGCTTCCTGATCAGGGCACCAGCGGACAAGCCCGACACGTATGAGATCTGGTCGACGACGTCCTGGAAGGAAGATTCGCTGCAGGTGGTAAAGCGCGCGAAATAGTTCCATGCGCATTCTCTCCATCAAGCATCTCGTCACCGCGGCCATGCTCTTCATCGCACCTGCCGCCATGAGCCAGGCGTACGGCAAGGTGATCATCACCAACTATCTGACTGAGCGAGTCAACGTAGTGGTGAGCTACGCTGCCTGCCGGCCTGACGCCTTTCTCGTGTCGCAGGGTCGGGTGTCCGGAGACTCCATCATTCCGGGAGTGAATCGGGCGCAGCCCTATCGTGGCGCGTGTCTCGTCAAGAAGATCACCGGCACGTATGAGAAGTACCCGAAGTCGCCGATCACGGAATTCCAGAGCGGTGGCACTGCCGTCAGCCATTTCTACATCAAGAACCAGGCGTTCAGCGAGTGGCCCGGGATCTGGTCGAAGAGCTCCTTCTGGGACGACTCCATCAAGCAGCGGAGAGAGCTCGAGAAAACGAACCCGGAGAAGTTGATACCGATCAAGAAGAAGCCGTAGCTCCGCCGCAGACTCACCACTCACACCCTTGAATCCGACATGAAACGCCTTTCGATGCAGCATCTCGTCGCCGGTGCCCTGCTGCTCTTCCCTTCGATCGCTTCCAGCCAGGCCTACGGCCGGGCGACCATTCGCAATTACGCCCTGGTGCGGGCGAACGTGGTAGTGAAATATGCCGCCTGCCGAACGGATGCGTTCGTCGTCTCCCAGGGCCGAGCCTCCGGGGACACCGTCATAGCCGGCGTGAACGAAGCACCAACCCGCCGCGGTGCTTGCCTCATCACCTCGATCACTGCCACGCTCGAGGGCGACACGGCAACCGTGCTACCGTATCTCGCCGGCGGCACCTCCTACAGTCAGTTTCTGCTCGCTCCGGCCTTGACGGTCGGCAGGGAAGTCAAGCCGCTCAACCAAAGGGCGCGGTGGGAGCTGTTTTCCAAGCAGAAATACAAGACACTCTGCCTGCAAAGCACCACGAACAAGCAGGCGTGCGATCGTTGAGTCTCATGTCGTACGTTCGAACGGGATCGCCACCTCGGCGATCCCGTTCGTCGTTGCGCGCTACTTCCGCTTCACCATGATCACGGCACCATTGCCCGCCTGCGTGCCGAAGCGCTGTCCCGCTTCGCTCGGCGAGAGATCCTTGAGCTCGTCATGGGGAAAGGCGGCTGTTCAAGGCGCCTCAGACGCGGACGGTCACAGTGAGGTTCAGTCGAGAGCATAGTGTTTCCCACTAGAGAGTACGAAGGCCCAACAGAAGCTGGCGGGGCCCGTCCCTCAATCATCTATCCGAGGCTACCATGCGACTCCGCGTGTAAACGTCACGGCGGGGTGGCCGAGGCGCGCCATGCGCTTCGCGAACTGCAGGGCTGATTCGCGGAGAATGCGTGGTACGTCGGTCAGTCGAGCATCGCGACGCGGCCCGACGCCAGGTCGTACATCCCACCGACGATGGCGAGCTTCCCTTCCCTCACGAGCCCGCGGAGCACAGGCGAGGAGCGGCCGAGGAGGCGCGTCTGCATGCGGACGTTCTCACGCGCCGCTGCCTCGAGCTCCGCCTTTCCATCCTTCGACTGCCCCGCGATGCGGTCGACCGCCGGCTGAATGTACTGGTACAGGGTGCTGATCTGTCCCGGCACCGCGTCACCGCTGATCGTCGCCTTCACGGCGCCGCAGGCACTGTGCCCCAGCACGAGGGGCGCCTTCGCGCCCAGCACGAGCGTCCCGAACTCGAGGCTCGCGAGCATCTCCGGAGTGACGATGTTCCCCGCCGCGCGGCAGACGAACATATCGCCGAAGCCCTGGTCGAAAAGGATCTCGACCGGCACGCGCGAATCCGCACAGGCGAGGACTGCGGCGAACGGCGCCTGACTCGGCGCGACCTCCTTGAGCCGCGCCATCGAGCGGTGGGGACCGACCGATTTTCCGTCCACGAAGCGTTGATTGCCGGTAGCGAGCTCCTTGAGTGCCTCCGCAGGTGTGCCGATCGGCGGAAGCGTGAACGCGAACAGCGAGCGAGCGGGAATCGCGCCGGCGACAATTCCTCCCGCACCGGCAAGCGCCAGGCGACCGAGAAGTGAGCGACGGGAGACGGGATCGCTGAGGCTCGCGCCTGCGGGAACGGTCGTGCGGGTCATGGTCGTCTCCGTTATGGCTTGGTCGCCGCAACGCCGCCATGTCCCTCGCACGCACGGGGTGCCGCGGCGACGGGGACCTGGGTCAAATCGCGGCATCTGACCGTACCACGCGGCGTCGGCTTCGCTTTCTTCGCGCCGCCGGACGAGCCGAGAGAACCGGAGACCCCCGGCGAAGTCGCCGAAACCAAACCGGCATTCTGCTCTGTCTCAGCAGCCTTCTTCAGCGTGGCCGCGCTCGGCGCGGCCTTGGCTGCAGCGATCGAGGCAGCATCGCGCTCTCGTACCGCCGCCTCAATACGCTGCCGTGCCGCGTCGCGTGACTGCGCGTCCATCTGCAGCCGCCGCATCCGGACCACAGTCGTCTCGAACGTATCCATCGGATTCGGCTTCAACCAGGGATTACCGGCGGGCGCGCCCGGCGCAGGCATAGGCTTCTGGACGACAACGCCCCCACGGCCCACGCACGGCGCGGCGTCGCCGGTTCGTGCGCGAGTACCATCGGCGCACATGGTCACGGAGCTCTGCGCCGAGAGATGCGGCACAAGGAGGACGACGCCAAGCAGTGCGAAAAGGGTACGCACGCGATCACCGGTTGAGGAAAGGCACAGCGCGCCGGAAACCACACGTCGCTCGGCAGGAGCGGCAAAGGTGCGGTGAATGTCGCTCGGTGGCAAGCACGTGTCGCGATCGGCACGAGATATTGCTGGCGGCAGAATGGAGCGACGCGTACGTTCGTGGTGCCATCGCGACCCCTGCGCCGGCCGCAACTCAGCCGCGCACCCCCCACGCCATTCCGCGCTGGGGCTCTCACGTCAAAGGCTACCGAATGCTGTTGAAACAGTTCGTCGTCAGTGCCGCCCTGATGGTGGCCCCGTTGGCTGCGGCCTCGGCGTATCCGAATCCCGTGATCCACAACCGCGCACCGTTCGCGGGCCTCGCCACCATCTCGTACAACGGCTGCAGGTCCGACAGGCTCCGACTCACGGCTGCCCATGCCAACGGCCAGGGCGTGATGCAGGAGACAGTCAACCGCTCCATGGTGAGGCGCGCCGGGTGTCTCATCAACAGGATCACCGTCACGCTGGATGGCACCACGAAAACGGTGACCCCGTTCACGTCCAACGCAACCGGCGACGCGAATTTCATCCTCGCGCCATTGGCGTCGGGGTATGGCATCACCTCTGCCGACCAGGCGAAGCGCGACGCGGCAAAGAAGCATTGAGGGTCGGCTATCCACATCAACGGGAGTTTCCTATGCGATCCATCACCGCGCGTCTGCTCTTCCTCGTTGCCCTCGCCGCTCCCGCGGCCCATGCGCAGAGCTACAAGAAGCCCGTCGTTTCGAATCGTACCCGGTTCAACGCGAGCGTCACCGTGAATTACGCGAGCTGCCGGTCCGACAGCTTCAGGATCTCCGGCGTGTTGCCGAGCTCGACCCGACCCGTTGGCGAAGGAAACACAGGGACCAGCGGCTCGAACCGCGGCCTGTGCCTTATCCGCTCGGTCAACGTTGCGCTCGATGGCGCGGACAAGCCCGTGAGGAATTACACGTCGTCAGGGACGAGCTACTACAGGTTCTACATCGTCGACAATGGCGACCACTACGCCGTCCTATCGACGGCGCCCGCTGGGGTCGCGAAAGCGAAGGCCGCCGAGACCGCGTACAAGGAACCGGAGAGGGGGGAAGAGAAGGGCCCGGACAAGGCGGCGGAGCGGGCGAATGAAAAGTCGGGCAGAGACGCGGCGACGGTGGCCAGAGACGCGCAGCGGGCGAAGGACAGCGCCGCGGCCGCGGAGAAGGGCCCGGACAAGGCGGCGGAGCGGGCGAATGAAAAGTCGGGCAGAGACCTGGCGACGGTGGCCAGAGACGCGCAGCGGGCGAAGGACAGCGCCGCGAAGGCCGCGCAGGTCTTCTGCAAGGACGGCTCAAA
>JACMOE010000063.1 GCA_014378185.1 Gemmatimonadaceae bacterium
GGAGGAAATGCGGCGCAACACGAGGGGGACTCGTTCAGGATGATCACGGCAAAAAAGCAGGTCCTTCGCGATGCTCAGGACGACTAGTGAAAATAGCGCGCCGTCTTCACGCGGTGCGGAAGGGATGCTGGACTCCACTGGCGACAGAGGCGAGCTTGCAGAGGTGCCATCCACGACTTTCACCTCTCCCAACCGAATGCCCGTGCGCCTTCCA
The DNA here is from genome assembly GCA_014378185.1 of Gemmatimonadaceae bacterium. Lineage (GTDB taxonomy): Bacteria > Gemmatimonadota > Gemmatimonadetes > Gemmatimonadales > Gemmatimonadaceae > AG11. The sequence goes on from JACMOE010000063.1 coordinate 215, forward strand.
CTCGTAGTTCTCTCGCTGCTGTTTCTCGCGCTGCCGGCCAGCGCCCAGCGCATCGATGCCATTCAGGACGACATCGATCGCGGATCGAGCGCGATTGCCGCGAAGGTGACGGCGTGGCGCCACGACATCCATTCGCATCCCGAGTTGTCCACCCAGGAAACGCGAACGGCCAGAGTCGTCGCGGACCACCTGCGATTGTTGGGACTCGAAGTACAGACCGGTGTGGGCGGGAACGGCGTGGTGGGCATCCTGCGTGGAGGCAAGCCAGGCCCGGTGGTGGCGCTCCGTGCAGACATGGACGCACTGCCTGTTGAAGAGCGCGTGAACGTCTCGTACAAGTCGACGGTGCGCACCACGTACAACGGACAGGACGTTGGCGTGATGCATGCGTGCGGTCACGACATGCACACGGCCATCCTCATGGGCACCGCCGAGGTGCTCTCGGCCATGAAGGCACAGATTCCCGGCACCGTGAAGTTCCTGTTCCAGCCCGCTGAGGAGAGTCCGCCGATCGGCGGTGCCCGTCCGATGATCGACGCCGGCGTGATGGACAACCCCAAGGTGGATGCCGTGTTCGGCCTGCACGTGGGACCCGGCGTGCTCGGTCATGTCAGCGTGGCCCCAGGACCCTGGACCGCTGCGGCGGACTCGTGGAAGATGATCGTGCACGGCCGGCAGACGCATGGCGCCTTTCCGTCGAATGGCGTGGACCCCATCGTGGTCGGCGCGCAGATCGTGCTGGCGTACCAGACGATCATCAGCCGGCAGGTGGACCTCACCACGGCACCCGCGGTCCTCACGGTGGGGGCATTCAACGGCGGCCTGCGGGAGAACATCATTCCGGACAGCGTCGTGATGATCGGCACGCTGCGGACGTACGATGCGGCCATGCGCACGGCGATCCAGTCGAGGATGAAGCACACGGCGGAGGCGATTGCCCAGAGCGCCGGCGCAACCGCCGACGTGACGGTAGTGAACGGCTACGACATCACGGTCAACGACACCATGCTCACCGAGCGGATGATCCCGACGCTCAAGCGCGTGGTGGGTGCGGACAACTTCAGCATTGGCCGGCCCAGCGCGGCGGGCGAGGATTTTTCGCGGTTCGCGCGCCGCGCGCCCGGCATGTTCTTCTCACTGTCGGTGACTCCAGCCGGCGTGAATGCGGAGCAGGCGGTGAATCACTCACCGTTGTTCCAGGGAGACGACGCCGGGTTGCCCATTGGCGTTCGCCTCATGTCCACCGTGGCGATGGACTATCTGCGGGGCTGGAAGGCGCAGTAGTGGTATCCGCGCCAATGCCATCGCCACCGTGACGGGCGACTTTCTCCGTGACGAATAATTCCCGCACTTACCCAGTGATCGCACCCATGATGCTCCGCCTCCGCGCTCTCACGATACCTGCCGCACTGCTGCTGGTGGTTCCCGCCGCCGTGCGTCAGGACGACCCGCCGCTCCGCGGCTTCACCACGGCCAGCGCGCGGATCGAGCGTGAGTGGGAGGCAAAGTTTCGCGCACTGCCGGATCCGGCGCGCATGCGCGAGGCGATGCGGCGGCTGTCGTTGCGCCCGCATCATGTCGGGGCGCCCTACGACAAGGACAACGCGGAGTGGGTGCGCGGGCAGTACCAGTCGTACGGGTTCGACGCGACGATCGAGCGATTCGACGTACTGTTCCCCACGCCGCTCACGCGTGTGCTGGAATTGGTGGCGCCAACGCGGTTTGTGGCGAAGCTCGAGGAGCCGGTGCTCAAGGAAGATCCCACCAGCGACCAGCGCAACGAGCAGTTGCCGACGTACAATGCCTACTCCGCCGACGGCGACGTGACGGCACCACTGGTGTACGTGAACTACGGCGTGCCGGCGGACTACGAGCTGCTCGAGCGAAACGGCGTGTCGGTGAAGGGGGCCATCGTGATCGCCCGCTATGGTGGCTCGTGGCGCGGCATCAAGCCCAAGGTTGCGTACGAGCACGGGGCGGTTGGCGCACTGATCTACTCCGACCCGCGCGACGACGGATTCGGCGCGGGGGAGACCTACCCCAACGGACCATACCGCCCGAAGGACGGAGTGCAGCGCGGCAGCGTGTTGGACATGCCGACGTATCCCGGCGATCCACTTACGCCGGATGTGGGCGCCACGCCGGGAGTAAAGAGACTGGATCGCGCGAATGCGCCGACCATCATGAAGATTCCCGTGCTGCCCATTTCGTACGCCGATGCGGAACCGCTGCTGGCCGCGCTCAGCGGCCCACTGGCGCCCGCGGCATGGCGCGGCGGACTGCCGATCACGTATCGGCTTGGACCGGGTGCAGCGCGCGTGCACCTCAAGGTGACGTTCGACTGGTCGCTGAAGCCATTGTACGACGTGATCGCAAAGCTGCCCGGTTCCACGAATCCGGATGAATGGGTCATCCGCGGCAACCATCACGACGGGTGGGTCAATGGCGCCGAGGATCCCATCTCGGGCGCGATTGCGCAGCTGGAGGAAGCCCGTGCGCTTGGTGAACTGTGGAAGCAGGGCTGGCGTCCGAAGCGCACCATCATCTACACCGTCTGGGATGGCGAGGAGCCCGGGTTGCTGGGCAGCACGGAGTGGGTGGAGCAGCACCAGGACGAACTGCGCCGAAAGGGTGTGTTCTACCTCAACACCGATGGAAACGGCCGCGGGGTGTTTGGCGTGGAGGGATCACACTCGCTGGAGCGCTTCGCGAACGAGGTGAGCAAGGACATCATCGATCCCGAGACGAACAAGACCGTGTGGGCTCGGCAGCGTGCGGCGCGCATCGTGGGCGGGGTGAAGGACGCGCGCACGCGCGCGGACCTCCGCATCGACGCGCTCGGTTCGGGCTCCGATTTCACGCCGTTCCTCCAGCACGCCGGTGTCCCGACGCTGAACGTGGCGTTTGGCGGGGAGGACGGTGGTGGCATCTATCACTCCATCTACGACAGCTTCTACTGGTACACGCA
>JACMOE010000546.1 GCA_014378185.1 Gemmatimonadaceae bacterium
AGGCCGAGCAGGGAGACTTCAGTCGCGAGTATGACACAGGTGCGGATCGGCGGATGGATGCCATTACCCGCGTGGGCATGGCGTACAACGGCGTGCGGACGCAGTTGTCGAGCCTCGTGATGACCGACTCGCTGACGGGCTGCCTCAACCGCCGGGGGTTCGACCAGGCGCTGACGCGTGAAGTGGCGCGCACCGCGCGCGGCGGCGGCGAGTTGGCGCTGCTGGCCATCGACCTCGATCACTTCAAGACGGTGAACGACACCTATGGCCACCCTGCCGGCGACGTCGTCCTGCGCTGTATCGGAAACCTCCTGTTGAAGAGTGGCCGAGCCGGCGACATCGTTGCGCGTGTGGGTGGGGAAGAGTTCAGCATCCTGTTGGCGGACACCGGAGCGCGCGGCGCGGAGCTGTTTGCCAACCGCCTGCGCGAGCGGATTCGCGAGCTCCGCTGCGAGATCGGTGAAACCGCACCGCCTGTCACGGTGACCGCGAGCATCGGCGTGGCCATCGCCGACCACCCTGAACACGCCACGCAGCAGTCTGCCGAGCTGCTGTTGTCGCGCGCCGATGATGCACTCTACCAGGCAAAACGCGCGAATCGCGACTGCGTGCGGATATGGTCCGACAGCATGAGGTTGGCGGGCGACGTTAGCGCATGATCGTGTCGAAGGCACGGTCGCACGCGGCGAGGCAGCGTTCCAGGCCCGCAAGCGTATGATCCCCCATGTGCCCGATGCGCACACTGGTCTCCTTGTTCTTCCCGTAGCCGCTGCCGATAGTGAACCCGAGTTCGTTCACCGCCTTCAGGACGACGGACGCCGTGGTGGACGCGGGCAGCATGATGCTCGTCACCGATGGCGAGCGGTGGCCAGCCACCGCCAGCACCCGTAGCGCATCACCGTGTCTCGCCGCGAGCTGGTCCACCCACTCATAGGTCCGCGCGGCCATCGACGCGTGCCGCGCCCAGCGCGCCGCCATGGTTTCCGCAGCGATAGCCGGAAGCTGTACGTCAGCGGCAAAGAAGAGTGGAATGGCCGGCGTGTTCGGCGTCTGGTTCTTGTGCGCATACGCGTCGAATTCCACCAGGTCGAAGTACAGCCCGCGCCCCGCCTGCTGCTTCGCCGATGTGATGAACGCACTCGATGCCGCGGCGAACGCCAGGCCTGGTGGGAGCGCGAGCGCCTTTTGCGATCCAGTCAGAGCGTAGTCCAGCTCCCATTCGTCGAAACGCAGCTCCGCCGCGCCAATGCCCGTGACGGAATCGACGAGGCACACCGCGCCATGCTCGTGAGCCAGTCGCGTGACGCCGCGGACGTCCGTGAGCGCGCCCGTGGACGTTTCCGAGTGCACCACCGTCACCGCGGCATACCGCGTGGACTTCAGTTGTTCCGCGAGACGACCAGGATTTACCGTATCGCCCCAAGGCACCTCCATCACGTCGCACTCCCGTGCACACGCCGCGACGATGGCGGCAAAGCGCGCGGAGAATGCGCCGTTCACGATGGAGAGAATGCGGCCCGCGGGCGCACAGCGGACGCCCGCTTCCATCAGGCCCGTTGCAGATGGACTGCTGATGTACACGGGACGCGTCGTCCCGAAGATCACTTGCAGCGCCGCCTGA
>JACMOE010000547.1 GCA_014378185.1 Gemmatimonadaceae bacterium
GAGGATCGCCGCCGGATCCCGAGGTTTTTCGCGGTGCAGGACAACGTGATCGACGTGGATGGCCTTGTCCGCGAGGTCGGCGACCGTTCTCGCAAACGCGGCGTCCAACCCCAGCGTGTGCAACAGGCGCTCGCCATCATCGGGAATGGTGACCGACATCGGTGCGACGTAGGCCAGGGCCACGTGTGCATCATGGCCTGCGATGGCGCGCGCGGCATGTGCGGCGAGGAGGCTCGTTGCGCTGAAATCCAGTGCCACGAGGACGCGCGTGGGCAGTGTCGTCATGCCCGCGACAATGCCGAGCACCGGGCAGTCGGCGCGCTCCATCACCTTGTGCGCGGTCTCGTCGTTGAGCGCCCGGTCCACCTTGCCATGGCGTCGCAGTCCTACAATGATCAGTGCAGCACCGAGCCGGTGCGCCTCATGTACGATTGTGTTGGCCGGATTGCCAATCAGGATTTCCACCGGCCAGTCGATCTTGCGGCCCGCCTGCAACGACAAGGCGGCGCGCACTTCCTGCTTCTGCTCGTCGTGAACGGCAGACCCACCCACCGCATCGCCCATCGCGATCATGAGGTCGAGCGGTGGCGGAATGGGCGCGGAGCGCGTATCCACGACGTGGACAACGTGTACGACGGCCTGATGTTCCGACGCCAGGGCCAGCGCGACATGCAGAGCGCCGGAGGAACCCTCCGATCCATCGGTCGCGAACAGAACGACGCGCCCTGAGAGATCGAAGGGGTTGGGGCGTACGGGGAAGGAGACCGATGACATCATGAGCTGCCTGGGGCTTGAAGATCGGCGCAAGAAGATGGCGAAGGGTCCTTCGCCGCACTCGATCCATCTCCATTCGGCAGCGAAGCGAGAAGCGCATGCACGAATCACCGGCATGCCTGGACCCGGATGTAAATTTCCAGTGCAAGAACATATCCAGTTGCGTTTCACATACTCGACCCGAACGTGGGATCTCCGCAATGATTCGTCCGTTCGCCAGCGTGCTGGTCGCGCTCGCCGTGTACGCCGCCAGTGCCGACGCACAACATGCGCGATTATCGGTCGCCGACATCATCCTCACGGGCGGCAAGATCTTCACATCGGACTCCACGCGTCGATGGGCTGAAGCGGTGGCGATCCGCGGCGGGCGCGTCATGGCCGTTGGGACAACGGTGGAGGTTCGACGGCTCGCCGGACGGGGAACGCGCGAGATTGCGCTGGGAGGGCGCGTCGTGATTCCCGGCATCAACGATGCGCACGACCACGTGGGCGACGTACCGATGCCCGGCGAATTCCAAACCGGCGTGTCACCCACTCCGGACCCCACCCTGGTCCAGGTGCTCGATTCGATCCGTGCCCTTGGCGCACGTACGGCTGTCGGCACGTGGATCACGACGCCGATCGGCATGGCGATTCTCAATGATACGTCGTCGCGGCGCGGTGCCCTGGACCGAGCCGCATCCGGTCACCCGGTGTTCCTCACGGCGTGGTGGGGACACGGGCAGGTGTTGAACACAGCCGCACTCCGGGCTGTCGGCATTGCGGACTCGGCCTCCGATCCGCTCGGCGGCTGGTACGAGCGCGACGCGACGGGGCGCGTCACGGGCCGTCTCGACGAATACGCGGGCTGGGGGGCACTTCGGCGCATCTACTCCTCGCAACCGGAACGCGCGATCCTCACGGGCCTGCGGACGTTTGCGAATGTCTCGCTCCGTATGGGCGTCACCAGCGTGCAGGACATGGCTGGCTACTTCGATCCCCGGTTGACGCAACGCGTCCTGCGCGATGCGCAATTGCCCATTCGCGTGCGTGTCATCAGGTGGTCGATCCCGGATGCATCCGGTCGCAACGAGCGTGAGTGGGATGTCGTTGCCCGGAAGCCGGCGCCGCGCGTGTCCGTGTCCGGTCGCAAGTGGGTTCTCGATGCCACGCCCATCGAGCAGTTTGCACTGATGCGGCGACCGTACCCGGGTCGACCGGGTTGGTATGGCCGCCTGGACTTTCCGCTCGACACCGTGCGCGCCATCCTGCGGGACGCGCTCGCGCCTGGTGCGGAGCAGGTGCACCTGCACATTGTCGGGGACAGCACGACGGAGCTCGTCCTCTCCGCCATGGAATCGCTCGCGCCCGATTCGGTGTGGCGCTCGCGACGCGTGCGCTTCGAGCACGGCAATGGCGTGGTGGGCGCACAGGTGGAACGCGCCCGCAGGCTGGGGATTGTCATCGCGCAGCCTCGCGTCGGCGCACCCATGCGCAGCTGGATGCACGCGGGCATTCCGCTGGCATACGGTTCGGACAACCTCCGCAATCCATTCTACAACATCATGGGCGCCGTCGCCGGTCTTGCCGGCGATTCGACGGAGGCCATCACTCGAGAACAGGCGGTGGAGATGTACACGCACGGCGCGGCATACGCGGAATTCATGGAGCATGACAAGGGAACGCTCATGCCCGGCATGCTGGCGGACATGGCGGTGCTGTCGCAGGACATCTTCACGATTCCGGCGCGGGCGTTGCCCGGAACGACGAGCCTTCTCACCATGGTTGGCGGTCGAATTGTGCACGATGAGTTCACGCGACCAACGGCGGCCAAGCGGCGCGGTGCGCAGTGAATGTGCGCAGCGGAAGCAGCCCGCGGAGTGGAGTGACCTTCGGTAACGCGACGGCTTTCTGGTTGGGCGTCGTCGCCGTCACCGGCGGGGTCATCCTTCACCTGCCGATGTACCTGATGGGGAAGGCCAGCGGCTATCGGCTCGCCGGCATGCCGATGAACACGTCGATGCGGGTGGGTATGGGGGCCATCATCCTGGGGCTCGTGGCAAGCCTGTACGGGTTGCTGCCGCGCACGCGCGTGCCGCGCACTGCGCGCGCGTCGCGGATCGTGGTGAGCGCGCTTGACGACGCGCCGCTCACCCTGGCGCACGCCGGCTTGCTGCTGACGATGATGATTGCCGTCACCATCGACATCATGAAACCCACGGCGCTCGCGTTCGTGCTGCCGGGCATGACGATGGAGTACGGCCTGAAGGGGCCGGCGAATCCCGCTGGAACAATTCCCGTGGCGTACGTGGCGCTCACCGCCATCGTGGGCACGGTGCTGGGGTCGTTCCTGTGGGGGTGGCTGGGAGACCGCATCGGCCGGCGCGCGTCGATCCTGTATGCCGGCATCGCCTTCATCGGCACCTCCATCTGCGGCGCGATGCCAAGCTTTGCCTGGAACCTGGTGATGTGCTTCGTGATGGGGCTCGCCGTGGGGGGGATGCTCCCGATCTGCTACGCGCTGCTGGCCGAGACGATCCCCGCCAGGCACCGCAGTTGGCTGATGATCCTCGTTGGTGCGGACATCGCCGGGGCCTACATCCTCACCAGTTGGCTCGCGGTGGCGCTCGTGCCCACCTACAGCTGGCGCATCCTGTGGCTCATCGGCCTGCCAACCGGCCTGCTGCTCATTCTCCTCAACCGGTGGATTCCGGAGTCGCCGCGCTTCCTGCTGGCCAACGGGCGCGATGACGAAGCGCGGGTGGTGATGCAGCGATTCGGGGCCGTGGTGGTGGAGCAGGCGGCGGCCGATGATGCGGTGGTGGTGCAGGGAGGCAGCTGGTTTCGGGCACTCGCCGCCGGCAAATTACTCTACCTAACCGCGGTGATCGGCTGCCTTGCGCTGGGGTCCGGGCTGGTGCTGTTCGGCTTCAACCTCTGGATGCCGTCCAACCTGCGCGCGCTGGGCTACGCGGATGCGGATGCCATCCTTCGCAATTCGGCGCTCATGGGCTTCCCGCTCACGTTCCTGGTGGCGTGGATGTACGGCTTCTGGAGCAGCAAGAAGACGATCATCGTCATTACCGGGCTGACGGCGGCAGCGTTGTTCGGGTTCGTCATCGCCGGCAATGCCATCGTTCAGCATCGCGGCCTCCTGTATGCGCTCCTCATTGTGCCCATCTGGGGCATCAGTTCGGTGGTCGCGGTGCTCTCCGTGTACAGCGCGGAGATCTATCCCACGCGCATCCGTTCGCGCGGCACGGGCTTCGCGGCCGGCGCCAGCAAGGCAGGCGGCGTGGCGATCATCGCATTGGTGGTGTTCGGCATCGCAACGCCATCGATTGCAACGGTGGCGTTGATCGGGGCAGTGCCGATGACGGTGGCCGTGGTGCTGATGGCACTCTTCGGCGTGGAAACGCGACAGCGCCGTCTGGAGGACATCACTGCGGACCCGGTGCTCCGCACCAACGCGGTGGGTGGCGCCTTGCCCCAGCGGCGCCACGGCAGCCATAGTATTCCCTGGCGCACCAGCGGTCACGCTGGAC
>JACMOE010000064.1 GCA_014378185.1 Gemmatimonadaceae bacterium
AGGACACCAGAGCACCTACGGCTGTGCTGGTGGAATTTCGTCGCGCCTTGGCGCTGGCGGACCGTGCTTCTCACCATGGACTTATTGAAAACATCGTGCCGCGCAAACGCGCGCCTCGATCGAATTCCCCGATGTACGCTGCCCGGTGACGGCGAGCGCCACCGGGCAGGCGTTTTGGAGCGTTGCTCACACGAAGGTGGCCTCGGCCTCAACCCCTTACAAGTCAATATCCGTGCCGCACCGTCGCTAAATGCCGCCGAGGAGATTCTCGATCCGCTTTTCAGACGCATCCATCGCGCGTCCCTCGAGGATGGACCGCATGAGGTCGTCTACCTCGAGCTCGAAATCGTCGGGAAACTTCCGGTTCTCCGGAAAGCGGATCACCGCGCCGATGACCAGCGGAAAGTGCGGCTCCGTGTCGTCGTCCGTACCCTCCTCATCCTCATCCTCTTCCTCATCGTCGTCATCGTCCACGTCCTCGTCATCATCATCCGAGGCCACTGCCGCTTCGTACGACGACGTGCGAATGGATTCCGCCCACGGCTCGCGTGGCTCGTCTCCCTCGTCCTCGGGCGACACGACGTCCTGGATATCCTGCATGGCCCGCTCGGGCAGCAACGCGCTCAGTTCACCACGCACGCCGCCATCCTCCTCCCACGCCGCCCCGACGACGATCACCGGCTCACCGAACGCATCGCTGGCGAGGAACGCATCCACCAGCTGCGCGGGATACGCGTTCACCGCGAGCAGCACCTCCCCGGGACCGGCGCGCGTGAACGCCACGGGCTGGTCACCCGGCGCCGCGCCCGGCTTGTCCAGCCGCTCGATGCGCAACAGCAGGGGCTCCGGCACGATGAACGTGAGCGGATTGTCCCGCGTGAACGGGCCGCGTGGTGGCTCGGGCGGCGGCGGTGCACCATCGTCGCCGGGCTCCCCAGGGGGTGAAAAGCTCATGGCGAAAGTTAATGTCGTCCGGAGCGTGGCGAAGCCCTTCTTGTCGTCCTGAGCGAAGCGAAGGACCTGCTCTCCTCCGGTTCGAAAAAGCAGGTCCTTCGCGTTGCTCAGGACGACATGATCCTGTCGGATCACCGCCGCCCATCACTAGATTGCGCGTGCGGCGAAGCACACCGCAGGCTCCCAATCCCAATCAGGGACTCCATGCAGGCCAAATCGGAACCCGCGCTCCGGCTCGCCAGGTCAGACGCGCCAGCCTCCCCAGCCGAGGCACGCCCGGCCCGGCTCTCCGACACGCACGTCGAGCGCAACCCGGGCACGGCGCTGGATCTGGACATCGTGCGCGCCCTGCGCGTCAACCGCTCCGCCGTGGAGCGACGCGCATCCACCATCCCCACGCGGCGCACCGTCAAGAAGGAGTGGCAGGCCGGATGGCTGCTCCGCGCCGTCACGATGATCGACCTCACCACCCTCGCGGGTGACGACACCGCCGGCAACGTGCGCCGCCTCTCCGCCAAGGCCGCACACCCCATCCGCACGGACCTCACCGACGCACTCGGCGTCAGCGACCTGGGCCTCACCGTGGGCGCCGTGTGCGTCTACCACGCCATGGTCCCCACCGCCGTACAGGCGCTCGAGGGCACGGGCATTCCCGTCGCCGCGGTAAGCACCGGATTCCCAGCGGGCCTGAGCCCGCTGGAGGTGCGCGTGCGCGAGATCCGCGCGTCCGTCGCGGCTGGCGCGAGGGAGATCGACATCGTCATCACGCGCGGCCATGTGCTCACCGGCAACTGGCAGGCGCTGTACGACGAGGTGAAGCTCTTTCGCGAGGCCTGCGGCGATGCCCACATGAAGAGCATCCTCGCCACGGGCGAGCTCGCGACACTCGGCAACGTGGCGCGCGCCAGCATGGTGGCCATGATGGCCGGTTCCGACTTCATCAAGACCAGCACGGGCAAGGAAGGCGTGAACGCGACGCTGCCCTTCTCGCTTGTGATGGTGCGCATGATTCGCGAATATCAGGAGCACACGGGATACGCCGTGGGTTACAAGCCGGCTGGTGGCATTCGCACCGCGAAGCAGGCGCTCGAATACCTCTACCTCATGAAGGAGGAGCTCGGCGACCGCTGGCTGCGGCCCGACCTGTTCCGCTTCGGCGCCAGCTCGTTGCTCACCGACATCGAGCGCCAGCTCGAGCACTTCGTTACCGGGCGCTACTCCGCGGCGCACCGTCACCCAATGGTGTGACCATGACGACCGTGAGAGACGCATTCGAGACCATGGCGTACGGTCCTGCGCCGGAGTCGGACAAGGTCGCGCTGGAGTGGCTCGCCGCGCACGACGCAAAATTCGGCCACTACATCGGCGGGGCGTGGACAAGGAGCTCCAGCCCGTTCGACGTGTCCAACCCGGCAACGAACAAGCGCATCGCGACGGTGTCGCAGGGCCACAAGAAGGACGTCGATGCCGCCGTGAAGGCAGCGCGCAAGGCGCTGCCCGCGTGGCAGGCACTGGGGGGACACGGGCGGGCGCGTTACCTGTACGCGCTCGCGCGCGCCGTGCAGCGCAACGCCCGCCTGCTCGCCGTGCTCGAGACGATGGACAACGGAAAGTCCATTCGCGAAACCCGCGACATCGACATCCCGCTCGTGGCGCGGCACTTCTACCATCACGCGGGATGGGCACAACTCCAGGAGACAGAGTTCACCGGCTATCACGGCGCGGGAGTCGTGGGGCAGATCATCCCCTGGAATTTCCCGCTGCTCATGATGGCGTGGAAGATTGCGCCCGCCCTCGCGGCCGGCTGCACCATCGTCATCAAGCCGGCGGAATTCACGCCGCTCACTGCTCTCGCCTTTGCCGAACTGGCTGACGCGCTCGGGCTGCCCGCCGGCGTGCTCAACGTCATCACCGGCGATGGTGACACCGGGGCAACCATCGTGGCGCACGAGGGCATCGACAAGATCGCCTTCACGGGCTCCACTGAAGTGGGCCGCATCATCCGCAAGGCCACGGCCGGCTCGGGCAAGAAGCTCTCGCTGGAGCTCGGCGGCAAGTCGCCATTCATCGTGTTCGAAGACGCGGATCTCGACTCCGTGGTGGAAGGCGTGGTGGACGCCATCTGGTTCAACCAGGGTCAGGTGTGCTGCGCAGGTTCTCGGCTGCTCGTGCAGGAAGGCATTGCCGAGCGGCTGTATGCGAAGCTGCGCGCTCGGATGGAGACGCTGCGGCTGGGCTCACCGCTCGACAAGTCGGTGGACATGGGCGCCATCGTCGCACCCGTGCAGCTCGAGCGCATCCGTGCGCTCGTCGATGCCGGAAGGGAGGAGGGCGCGGATTTCTGGCAGCCCTCCTGGGCATGTCCAACGGAGGGCTGCTTCTACCCACCCACGCTCTTCACCAACGTGCAGTCGTCGTCGTCCATCGCGCAGGTGGAGATTTTCGGCCCGGTACTCGTGGCCATGACGTTCCGTACGCCGAGCGAGGCGGTGGCGCTCGCGAATAACACGCAGTACGGGCTTGCGGCGTCCGTGTGGAGCGAGAGCATCAATCTCGCGCTCGACATCGCGCCGAAGATCAAGGCGGGCGTGGTGTGGATCAACTCCACCAACCTCTTCGACGCGGCCGCAGGGTTCGGCGGTTACCGCGAGTCCGGATTCGGGCGCGAGGGCGGCAAGGAAGGCATGTTCGAGTACCTCAAGCGTGATCGCGTGTCGGCGGAAACGGACGACCTGGCCGCCGGTCGCGCAGCGAAGGCATCGGTGCGCTCGGCCAGCCGGGCAGCGGCAGCGCTCGCGGCCAGGCCCATCAAGCGCGCGGCCGAGCTGGATGATGCGGACCGTGGCGGGCCGCTGGTGGATCGCACGGCCAAGCTGTTCGTCGGCGGCAAGCAGGCGCGCCCGGACTCTGGCTATTCCATTCGCATCACGGGCGCCGATGGCCACGTGGCTGGCGAGGTGGGCGACGGCAATCGCAAGGACATCCGCAATGCCGTCGAGGCGGCGCACGCCGCGCTGGGCGGGTGGTCGAAGGCCACGGGCCACAGCCGCGCGCAGATCCTCTATTACATCGCGGAGAATCTCGCGGCACGGACTGATGAGTTTGCGCGGCGGATCTCGTCGCTCACCGGTGGTGATGGGGCAGAGGAAGTCGACGCGTCGGTGCGGCGACTGTTCACGTACGCGGCGTGGGCGGACAAGTACGATGGCCTGGTGCACCAGGTTCCGCTGCGCGGTGTCGCGCTGGCGATGAATGAGCCCATTGGCGTGATGGGACTTGTGTGCCCAAACGATGCGCCACTCCTGGGCCTCGTGTCACTGGTTGGGCCGGCGATCTGCACCGGCAATACGGTAGTGGTGATTCCCAGCGAGCGGGCACCGCTGGCGGCGACGGACTTCTACCAGGTGCTGGAGACCTCTGACGTGCCGGCCGGCGTGATCAACATCGTCACCGGCGCAAAGGACGTCCTTGCAAGGACGCTGGCCGAGCATGATGACGTGGACGCGGTGTGGTATTTCGGCACGCGCGACGGCGTGAAGGCCGTGGAGCTGGCGTCGGCCGGCAACATGAAGCGGACGTGGGCAGACTTCGATTCGCGCGCCTGGACCGATGCCGCCGAAGGCGAGGGGCGCGATTTCCTGCGCGAGGCGACGCAGGTGAAGAACATCTGGATTCCGTACGGAGAGTGACATCTGCGTCGGCACCGCTTCCCGGTGACCGCGACGCTTGGGCGCTCGCCGCCTCCGTCGCGAACGATGGACTCTGGTATGTGGACGTGGCCGACGGTACGCTGCGGCTCTCGCCCCGGACGATCGAACTCCTTGGCCACCCCGCAGAGGGCGTGCAACCTGGCATCGCCACGATCACGAAGAGCGTGCACGCCGCGGACCTGCCGCAGATCGAGCGCGCCGCGATGGAGTTGCTTCGTGGCGAGCGCGCGCGCGCGGACTTCGAGGTACGCCTGATCCGGCCTGGCGGCGAAATGCGCTGGACGCAGTTGCGTGCCCGTTCCCTGCGTGACGCATCGGGCAAGGTCCTGCATATTGCGGGATCGATTGCGGATATCGACATGCGCAAGCGCGCCGAACTGGCGCTGCACGAGGAGTCTCGGCGCGACGTACTTACAGGACTCGCCAATCGCCTTGCCCTGTCGCAGCATCTCGCCACCCGCCTCGCCCGCACGGGCCGGTCGGCAATCCCGCGGTTTGCCGTCCTCTACCTCGATCTCGACCGCCTGAAGGTCGTCAACGACACGCTCGGCCATGAAACGGGGGATGCGTTGCTCGTGGAGGTCACAGGCCGTATCTGCTCCGTGCTCGGTCCGGATGATCTCGCCGCGCGCGTGGGTGGCGACGAGTTCGTCGTCGTCGTGAACTCAGCGGCCAACGAGCATGACGCACATCGCATCGCCGGTGCAATTCACGCCATCACGCGGCCGTCGCTGTCCATCGAGGGTCGCGAGGTGTTCACCACGCTGAGCATCGGCGTCCGCATGACTGATGCATCCACCATCAGGCCGGCCACCCTCCTGCGCGACGCCGACCTCGCCATGTACAGGGCCAAGCGTCACGGGGGTGGTCGCACGGTGAGCTTCGACCAGGACATGTACGACGAGATGACGGAGCGCATGCACATGCAGGTGGAGCTGCAGCAGGCGCTCGATCGCCAGGAGCTGCGCATTGCCTACCAGCCCATCTTCGACCTGCAGGAGCATCGTCTCTCCGGCTTCGAGGCGCTGGTGCGCTGGGAGCATCCCACGCGGGGCCGCCTCTCCGCCGCCGACTTCGTGGAGCAGGCGCGCGACACGGGTCTCATCGTGGACATCGGACGATGGATGCTCAAGGAAGTCTGCGGTCAGCTTGCAGAGTGGCGCAGCGCTTACCCCAAGGCGCCACCGTTCAGCGTGGGACTCAATCTCTGTGACCGGGAAATCATGGAGCCGGATTTCGCGACCTCTGTCGAGACAGCACTGCGCGACGCCAACGTTCCTGCCGGATACCTCTCGCTCGAGATGTCGGAAGGCGCCATGACCACCAGCGGCGAGCAGGCCATTCCGGCACTGCGACGGCTGCGGGATCACGGCGTGCAGATCCAGATG
>JACMOE010000548.1 GCA_014378185.1 Gemmatimonadaceae bacterium
GCCGCGCTCGTGGGAATCGACACAGCGGCGCTGCTCCAGGGTGCGGCCGACATGCGCACCCGGTGCGCGTCCGGCACCATCGCGAACAACATCGCCGGCACGTTCGCGGCGCTTCAGCACCTCGCGGATGCCGGGCATGGCCGCCACATCCAGGTGCTCATGCCGTACAGCGACGCGCTGCGAGACATGGCCGACTGGTTCGTGCAGCTCTGGGCGGAGAGCCTCGGCAAGCATCGGGCACCGGGAGACGCCGGCGTGGGGCCCACACCGCTCGGTGCGCTGGGTGCCACGGACCAGCACAGCAAGGTGCAGTTGTTCATGGAGGGTCCGGGCGACAAGACGGTCACCTTCATTGGCGTGCAGGAGGGCGGAGTGGACGTCGAGATTCCACGCCTGCACCAGGACATCCCCGAGCTGGCGTATCTTGGCGGGCACCGGCTCAGCGAGCTGCTCGACATCGAGCGGCGCGCCACGGCAGGCGCACTGGCCCGCCGCGGACGGCCCAACATGACCCTCACGCTGGACCGGGTGGACGCGTGGCATGTGGGCGGGTTGCTCATGTTCCTGGAACTCGCCACCGCCTATGCGGGACGACTCTACGGCGTGAACGCCTTCGACCAGCCCGGGGTGGAGCTCGGGAAGCAGTTCACCTACGCCATGCTCGGGCGGTCCGACGCGGGGCAGGCGCGCCAGGAGTGGGACCTGCTGCCCAAACCCGATCCGGCGCGCATCCTCTGAGCGCCTGCGGGTCCGTCGCCACACCTTGCGACGCATTTCGCGTCGGGCGACCTTGAACTCATTAAAGCGCAACACCGGCCGCTGGCATCAGCGGTTGCACATTTGTGAGGCCCGCATGGACGATCTCGACGCACTGAATACCCTGTTTGGCGGCGCGGTAACGGTTGCCGACGACCAGCTTACCGTTTCGCGCCCCGAGGCACTCGCCACTGAAAAGATGGACGAGCTGATTGCCGCCGCCGTGTTCGGCGAAGGAGTCGCCCGCCAGTACGCACGGTGGCTGGTCTGGGAGATTGGGCAGGCGGTGGGCGTGCGCCCCGCCTCCATCCATGACCTGTACCTGGCGCGCGGACGCGGTGAGGTGCACGGCTTCACGGTGCCGGCCATCAACATCCGCGGCGCGTCGTACGACACGGCCCGGGCCCTGTTCCGCACGGCCATCGCCATGAAGGCCGGCGCGTTCATCCTGGAAATCGCCCGGTCCGAAATTGCCTACACCGACCAGCGTCCGGCCGAGTATGTCGCGGTCCTGATTGCCGCAGCGCTGCGCGAGGGATTCCGCGGCCCGCTGTTCATCCAGGGCGACCACTTCCAGGTGAACCACAAGAAGTACGCGGTGGACCCCGCTACCGAGGTGGAAGCGGTGAAGACGCTGGTGCGGGAGGCCGTCGGCGCGGGCTTCTACAACATCGACATCGACACGTCCACGCTGGTGGACCTCGGCAAGGCGTCGCTGGCGGACCAGCAACGGCTGAATTACGACGTGGGCATCGACATCCTCAAGGAAGTGCGCCGAGTGCAGCCCGAAGGCATCAATATTTCCGTGGGGGGCGAAATCGGCGAGGTGGGCACGGAGAATTCCACCGTGGAGGAGTTGCGCGCGTACATGGATGGCTTCACCGCGGCGCTGCCCAAGGGCATGGAAGGGCTGTCCAAGATCAGCGTGCAGAGCGGAACGTCCCACGGCGGCACGGTGCTGGCCGATGGATCCATCGCCGCGGTGAAGCTGGATCTCGACACGCTCGAACGGCTGGGCAAGGTGGCGCGTGACGACTACGGGTTGGCGGGCGCCGTGCAGCATGGCGCCTCGACGCTGCCCGACGACGCGTTTCACAACTTTCCCAAGCGCGAGACGGCGGAAATCCATCTCGCCACGAACTTCCAGACCATGCTGTTCGACCACCTGCCGGATGCCCTGCGCGCGGACATCTATGCGTGGCTGGGCAAGAACGCGATGGACGAGCGCAAGGCGACCGATACCGACGAGCAATTCTTCTACAAGACGCGCAAGAAGGCCCTTGGCCCATTCAAGCGGCAACTCTGGTCGCTGGCGCCGGAAGTGAAGGCCGCCGTGGCGCGGACGTACGAGGAGAAATTCGGCTTCCTGTTCAAGCAGCTGGCGGTGGGTAACACAGCGGACATGGTGAATCGCTATGTCATTCCGCCTGTACACCACAAGCCCATGCCGGCGGTCGCAACGCCAACGCACGTCGCCGCGCCGGACGACGCCGACCTGTCCGATTGAATGGCGTCCACCACGGCTGCCGAAGACGTCGCCGGCCTCTGGCTGCTTACGCTGCAGCGGGCGGTCGGCCGCGCGTCGCACGACGTGAAGGACGCGTTGAACGGGGTGTCCGTGAACCTGGAAGTGATCCGGTCGCGGTCGGCGCGTGCGGAGGTGCCGGCGTCGGCTGTCGCGAAGTTCGGTGACGCCGCGGCACAACAGCTCGACCGGTTGACTACGTTGCTGGATGCGGTGCTCGCGCTCGCGCGGGCGGACCGTTCTCCCGCTGACGTTGCGGTCACGTTGCGACGCGTCGTCACGATGTGTGCTGCATCGTCTTCGTCCGCGGACGCGCAGGTATCGTTCGTGGGGGAGGCGGAAACGGGGGTCGCGCTGACGCGCGTGCCGGTTGACGTGCTGCGGTTGGCGCTCATGGCGCCGCTGCTGGACGTCGTCACCGGCGTCGATCGCGCGTTACAGCTGTCTCCAGTCACCTGCACGATGGACGTGGATCACGAGTGGGTGCGCGTAGTGATTCCCGCCGGCGGGCGCCAGGGGGCAATGCCCGAGGCGCTGGCCGACGTACTGCGCGGTGCCGGCGTCCGCTGGACCGAAGGCGAGAACTTATCTCTGGCGTTTCCCCGCGCGTGAGCACGCGAGGGGGAGGGGCAGCTACTGCACGAGGCACGATGAAGCAGGGAAAGATCCTCATTGCGGACGACGAAGCCGCAATCACCACCGGCCTGAGCGCCATCCTCGAGGACGCGGGTTACCGCGTGGATGTCGTGGCGGACGGGCAGAAGGCCCTCGAGATGCTCTCGGCCGAGCGGTATGGGGTGGTGCTTGCCGACCTCAAGATGCCCAAGCTGGACGGCCTTGCCCTGCTTGGTGAGCTGCAGAAGCGCAGCATTCCTACCGAGTGCATCATCATCACCGGGCAAGCCACGGTGGACTCCGCCGTGCAGGCCATGCAGCAGGGAGCCTACGATTACATCGAGAAGCCCCTGAATGCCGAAAAGCTGAACCGCTTGAAGGCGCTCATTCCGAAGGCGCTCGACAAGTACACCGTGCAGCAGACCAACCGGGAGCTCTCCTCCAAGCTGGAGGGACTCACGCACTACGCAGAGCTTACCGGACAGAGCGACTCCATGCGCTCCGTGTACCAGGTCATCGAGGCGGTGGCGCCGAGCACGGCGAGCGTGCTGATCCTCGGCGAAAGCGGCACGGGCAAGGAACTCGTTGCACGGGCACTGCACAGCAAGAGCGACCGTGCGAAAGGACCGTTCTTCGCGCTGAACTGCGCCGCGCTGCCCAAGGAGATTCTCGAGAACGAGCTGTTCGGGCACGAAAAGGGCGCGTTCACCGGGTCGATCAGCGAGAAGCAGGGTGCGTTCGAGATGTCGTCAGGGGGTACCATATTCCTCGACGAGATGGCCGAGATGCCCACCGATATCCAGGTGAAGCTGCTCCGTGCGCTGGAAACGAAGCAGATCCGGCGCCTCGGCGGCAAGAAGGAGATCAACGTGGACATCCGCATCCTGGCGGCCACCAACAAGAATCTCCAGAAGGCCATCGTGGACGGCGAGCTGCGCGAGGATCTCTACTACCGCCTCGCGGTCGTGGAGATCGACCTGCCGCCCCTGCGCGAGCGTGCGGAGGACATCCAGTTGCTGGCCAACGAATTCCTGGGCCGGTTTGCGCAGCAGAATGGCAAGGCCATCACGGGGTTCGAGGACGCGGCCTGGGAGTGGATCATGAGCTATCACTGGCCCGGTAACGTGAGAGAGCTCAAGAACGCCGTGGAGCGCGCGGTCATCATGTCGCGTAGCACCACCATCGGCCCGTCCGACATCATCCCGCGCCATCTGCGCAACAATGGGGGCATGCCGGCCGCGCTCACCATTCCGGTAGGCGCCACGGCGGCCGAGGCGCGCCAGCAACTGGTGTTGCGAACGTTCGCCTCCACGGCGGGAGACTCCGCTCGCACGGCCAAGGTTCTCGGCATTTCGGAACGCGAAGTGCGAGGGGAACTCCTGGCGCTCGTCACCGGTGCCGCCGAGCCGGCGCGTGAGGCGGAGGTGGTGGAGAAGCCCGTCAAGAAGAAGGAGCCGGCGCCACCCTCACGGTCGCCGGTCAAGAAACCCACGGCCAAGAAGGGGCGCTGAGCCCCGAGCTTCCAGGAGCGCACATGCGGGATCATGATCACGACGGCGAACCGTACATCGTCATCGAGAAGCACAGCGGCGACTTGGGCAACCTCTTCGTGGGGCTGCTGATTGGCGCCGGCGTCGCGCTGCTGTTCGCGCCGCGCTCCGGCCAGGAGACTCGGCGAGATATCCGGCGAAAGGCCCGTCAGGCCACGGACGCGGTGAAGGGCGTGGCGGAGGAGGTCACGGGGCAGGTGGTGGACACCTTCGAGGGAGCAAAGGTGCGCGTCGAGGAGCAGATCGAAGCGGCCCGGTCCGCCATCGAGGCGAAGAAGCGGCAGGTGTCGCGCGCCATGGACGCTGGCCGGGAGGCCGCGGCGGAGGCGCGCCAGGAGTTGGAGAGCAGGTTGGTGGAAACCAAGGCCGCGTACGCCGCGGGCGGCGATGTGGCGCGCGGTGCGCGCCGGCGCGTCGTCGCCGTACCGCCTCGAGGCAGCGAAACCATCTGACGACGCCAGCCGGCACGCCGGGTCGTCCATCCGTGCGGATGGTGCGAGTGGCGACGCGGTCGCCACTCGTCAGCCTTGGATGGACACTCCGCGATTACGCCAAGCGTGTGTGGGACAATGCCGGCGAGGACAACGTGCTCTTCCTCGCCGGTGGCATTGCGTTCAACCTCCTGCTCGCGGTCGTTCCGTTCATCCTGCTGCTCGTCTGGTTCCTCACCTACCTGCTGAACAAGTCGTCCACGGGTGCGAACGAGGTCGTCGTGCACTACCTCGACCGACTGCTGCCCGCGCATCAGGAAATGCCGGACTCGCCGTACCACAAGCTGCTGGGCGACATCCTCACGGCAAACCGGAAACTGCCCATCTGGAGTGCCGTCGGCTTCGTGTGGTTCTCCACGCGGCTCTTCGGGTCATTGCGCACGGTGCTGGCGAGCGTGTTCGACATCGAGAACGAGCGGAGCATCATCGCCGGCAAGATCTTCGACATCGTGATGACTATCGTCTCGACGTTCCTGATCACCGCGAACACGCTGATCACGACGTACGTGCTGATCGCGACCAACAAGAGTGCGCAGCTGCTCGAGGACCTGGGGATCCGGAAGGACGTGATGGGCCAGGCCAAGGCGTGGGGTAGCCATCTCGTGGCGTCCCTGCTGCTCGCCGCCATGTTCTTCGCGCTGTACAAGTACCTGCCCGTGCGGCGCGTGCGTACCAAGACGGCCTGGGTCGCCGCAGCCTTCACTACGGTGATGTTCGAAGCCGCCAAGTTCGTCTTCACCGTGTACGTGCGATCGTTCAACCCTGGTTCGCTCTACAGCGGCTCGGTGGCGGCCATCGTCGTCGTCGTCATCTGGGTCTACTACGCGGCTCTCGTGTTCATCCTGGGCGGCGAGGTGGGGCAGGTGTATGAGCTCCGCCGCACCAGGAAGCGGCAACGCGAGGTTTTCCTGGATTGATGTTTTTTTCGCGAACAGGCTGCCGAACCGGACCTTTGGCGCGAAGGTTGCCTTAGTTTCTGCGAACGCGCCACTCAGGAGGCCATCAATGCGCAAAATGCTACTCGGCGCCGTCATCCTCACGTTGCCAATCGCGGCGTGCAAGAAGACCGGCGACAACACGTACCAGGTCCAGACGCCGACGGTCGGCACGGACACCCACACGGTCACGACACCGAGCGTGGAGATGAAGAAGGACACGATCAACACGCCCGTGGTCGGCACCAAGCCCGATACCGTCATCATCCAGAAGCCGGTTGTCGGCACCAAGAAGACGGAAGTCTCCGTTCCGCACGTCGTGAAGAAGCCGTAGCACTCGAAACAGTCGGACAGCCGGCTGGTCTGGCAGGACGGCGTTGAAAGGCGCACCGAGTTACCTTCGGTGTGCCTTTCGTCGTTCCTGCCTCTCCATCTGACCGGCCTTCAGCTGCACGACCATGCTCATAGACATTCGTTCCGACACCGTCACGCGGCCCAGCGTCGCCATGCGCCAGGCAATGGCCAACGCGGAGGTGGGGGATGATGTGCTCGAGGGCGACCCCACCGTGCGCCGGCTTGAAGCGCGATGCGCTGCCCTCCTGGGCAAGGAATCCGGACTGTTCTTCCCGTCGGGTTCAATGGCGAACATGACCGGCGTCGCCGTGCACGCATCCATCGGCACCGAGGTGGCGCTGGACGAGGCGGCGCACCTGATCTACGGCGAGATGGCCGGGGTCGCGGCCCTGTGCGGCGCGCAGGTCCGCCCGGTCCGCGCGGGCGCGGGTCGCAGCGTCATGAGTGCGGACGACCTGCGAGGTAGTATCCGGCCCCCGTCCAAGCACGATCCGGTGATCAGCTGCATTGGTGTGGAGAACACGCACAACTCGTCGGGCGGCAAGGTGGTGCCCCTCGCGGAACTGCGCGCCATTCGCGAGCTGGCCGACGAACACGGCATTCCGGTGCACATGGACGGGGCACGCCTCTGGAATGCCAGCGCCGCGACGGGAACGTCGCTCGCCGACTTTGGTGCGATTGCGCACACCGTGATGCTCAGCCTGTCCAAGGGACTTGGCTGCCCGGTGGGCGCGATCCTCGTTGGCGACGCGCCCACGATGCGTCGCGCGCACGCCATCCGGAAGCGCTTCGGCGGGGGCATGCGGCAGTCCGGCATTCTCGCCGCGGCCGCGCTCTACGCGCTCGACGTGAACCTCGAACGGCTTGCGGACGATCACGCGAACGCGCGCGTGTTTGCCGAGGCCGTGGGCAGCATCGAGGGCGCGTCGGTGGTGCCGCCGGATACGAACATCGTGATGATCGACCTGCCGCCTGGCGTGTCCAGCGCGGATGTCGTTGCGCGCGCGGAACGGGCTGGTGTGCTCATCAGCGAGTGGAATCCAACGCGGGTGCGTGGCGTCGCCCACCTGGACGTGGACGCGGCCGCGATGACGCAGGCGGGGGCCGTGGTGCGTGATGCGATCCAGGCATCGGTGGCTGCGGCGCGCTGACCCTGGCAGCGCGTTGTCCGCGGTGTGCCGCCTGTCTATATTTCCATTGTCCCAGGTCCCGAAGGGCGGCAGCCTTCTAACTCCGTCAGGACCCCGAAGGTAGCAGCGGCATGAGGTGTCTGACGTCGCTTCGTCAGGCCTGGGATATCCGGCGCGGGGAGCATCCTTTACGGGACAGCTCCCCGCGCCTTTTCGTAGTACGGGGCGCTCGCTGGCGCTCGCTCGACGGGGGACGGCGCGACATGCTGCGTGGAGTTTGTCTCGTACTGAGTTGGCTACTGAGGTACTCAGTACTCGAGTCTTTGGTTGGTACTCGCCTTTTCACACCACTAGCTTCCAAGTCATGGCTCTCGCTCTCGCCCGCAAATATCGCCCAAAGACCTTTGCCGACGTCGCGGTACAGTCGCACGTCGCGGCAACCCTCAAGGGTGCGATCGCGCGCAATCGGGTGGCACATGGGTACCTGCTGTGCGGCCCACGCGGCGTGGGCAAGACGACGCTGGCGCGCGTCCTCGCCATGGCCCTCAATTGCGAGCGTCGGCGTGAACCAGCGCTCGACGGCGAGCCCTGTGGAGAATGCGCGAGTTGCCAGCGCATCTGGAGTGGTGCGTCCTCGCTCGACGTGGTGGAGATCGACGCTGCGTCGAACCGTGGCGTGGACGACGCACGCGACCTGCGGGAGCGGGCCATGTATGCGCCGTCCGGAGACGACCAGTACAAGGTCTACATCGTGGACGAGGCGCACATGCTCACGCGCGAAGCGTGGAACGCGCTGCTGAAGGTGCTCGAGGAGCCGCCTCCGCGCGTCGTGTTCGTCTTCGCCACCACCGAGCCGCAGAAAATTGCGCAGGCGGCGGCGCCCGTGCTCAGCCGGCTGCAGCGCTTCGACTTCAAGCGGATCGGGCCGGCGGAGATCCGGCTGCGCCTGGAGAAGGTGCTCCGCGCTGAAGGAGTGACGGCGCACCCGGACTCCCTCGCAATGATCGCCCGCGCCGCGGACGGCTCGATGCGCGATGCGCTGTCGCTCACGGACCAGGTGCTCTCGATGGGTGACGGCGACGTTGCCCCCGAACGCGTACGCGATGCGCTCGGCCTCGTGCCCGAAGACGAGTTCGTGGGATTGCTCGACCTGCTCGCCGATCGGCGCGCGGGCGACGTGTTCAGCTTCGTGGGGCGGCTCGCCGATGGGGGCATCGATTTCGGACAGTTCCTCACCGGGTTCGCGGATGTCGTGCGCGCCCAACTCGCCGTTTCGTTGGGTGGTATGGCCCCGGAAACGAGTGACCGGATGCGGGATGCGCTTGCGGCGCGAAAGGACGTATTTTCCGCCGGCGATCTGCTGCGCATGCTCTCCGCGCTGACGGAACTCGAGCCAAAATTCCGGAAGAGTGGGCAGCAGCAGCTGCTGCTCGAGGCGCTGCTCGTGCGCTTTGCGCTGCTGGATCACACGGTGTCGCTGGAGGCGGTGTTGCGCGGGCTGGGCGGAGGCGGCGGCGGCGCAGAAATGGATGCGCCAGCCGCTCGGCGCGCTGCGCCCCCTATGCCGCGCGATCCGGAGCGGAAGGCCAGCGTACCTCGCCCGGCGGACCTGCCCGCAACGGACTGGCGCGCGGTGGTTCGCGATGCCGATCGGACTTCCCCGTCCGGTGGGAGCGCCGTACCCATCGCAGTGCCGCCAAAGGCGCCCGCGACAGCCCCACCCGTGGCGCCGGTGTCGAATGCTGGTGCAGCGGCGCCTGACCCCAGTCAGCTGGTGGAGCGGTGGGATGCGC
>JACMOE010000549.1 GCA_014378185.1 Gemmatimonadaceae bacterium
AGAACAGCGGATGCAACTCGTGCAGCAGCGTGCACAGCAGGCCGCGCGCGGCAAGCGCGGCCTCAACGAGAACTACGCGCGGGAACTGATGGAACTCCACACGCTGGGCGTGGATGGCGGCTACACACAGCAGGACATCATCGAAGTGGCGCGCGCGCTCACCGGATGGACCATGAACCCGCGGCTCTCGGCGGAGTTCGTCTTTCGCCCCGAGATTCACGACGCAGGCCAGAAGGTGGTGCTTGGTCACGTGCTGCCGGCGGGCCGTGGCGTCGAGGATGGCGACGCGGTGCTCGACATCGTGGCGCGGCATCCGGCCACAGCGCACTTCATTGCGCGCAAGCTGGCCATTCGATTCGTGAGCGACACACCCAGTCCGGAGCTGGTGGAGCGCGCCGCGCAGACGTTCCTGCGGACGGATGGCGACATTCGTGAAGTGGTACGCACCATCGTCACGAGTCCCGAGTTCTTCAGCCGGACGTCCTATCGCACCAAGGTGAAGAGTCCGTTCGAACTCGTCGCGTCGGCACTGCGTGCGGTGGGCGCGCAGCCCGACACCTCGATGCGCTCCGCGCAGATCGTCGCCTTTCTGGGGGCGCCGATGTTCGGGCACCAGGCGCCGAATGGCTGGCCTGAAACAGGCGAGTCGTGGATGAATAGTGGCGCCATCCTCAACCGCATCAACTTTGGCCTCGGGCTCGCTGGTGGGCGTTTACCCGGAGCCACGCTGGCGCAGTGGAGTGAGACGGAGCATCTGAAGGGCGCAACCCGCGATCAACAGGTTGACGCGGTGATCCTCGCGTTCCTTGGTGGGCAGGCGTCGCCT
The DNA here is from genome assembly GCA_014378185.1 of Gemmatimonadaceae bacterium. Taxonomy (GTDB): domain Bacteria; phylum Gemmatimonadota; class Gemmatimonadetes; order Gemmatimonadales; family Gemmatimonadaceae; genus AG11. The sequence goes on from JACMOE010000549.1 coordinate 827, forward strand.
GACACGCGACAGATCCTGTTGAGTGGGGAGAACCCGTTGGCCGCGAAGCTGGCCGCCAGTGCAACGCCGGACAGCGCTGCGTCAGCGATGACGTCGATGACGCCGCCCGAAGCGATGCGCGGACGGATCGCCCCGGCGAAGAACGGTGGTGCCCGCCCCGCGCTTGCGCGGTCGATGGGAAGCCAGGTGCAATTGAATGGACTGGCGCAGGTCGTCGGGTTGGCGATCGGTGCGCCAGAATTCCAGCGTCGTTGACGTTTCACCAAGGAGAGCAGCACATGGACCGCAGAGTATTCATGAAGTCGGGCGCGCTTGCCATGGTAACCATGGGGCTGAGCCCGAGTTTCCTTCGCCGTACGGCCTACGGCGCGGACTTGGCCAACGGTGCCGCACTCCTGGGGGCGTCGCGCGGCAAGACGCTGATCTGCCTGTTCCAGCGCGGAGCGGCGGACGCACTCAACGTCGTGGTGCCCCACGGCGAGGCGGCGTACTACCGCCTGCGCCCCAACATCGCGATTCCGCGACCCACGTTGGCCACTGGTCCGGCAGGCGCGATCGACCTCGATGGATTCTTCGGGCTGCATCCCTCGCTGGCACCACTGAAGCCGTTGTGGGATCAGGGAATTCTCGCGCCGGTTCACGCGGTGGGTAGCCCGAGCGCCACCCGGTCGCACTTCGACGCGCAGGACTACATGGAAACGGGCACGCCAGACAACAAGGGCACGCGCGATGGCTGGCTCAATCGCTACCTGGCGGTGAAGGGAACGTGCGAGGCGGGGTGTGTGCACGATGGCAAGGAGTCGCCATTTCGCGCCGTGGCCATGACGCAGCAGACGCCCCGCATGCTGGAAGGCCCCGCACCGACCATCGCCATGAATTCGCTCGACGAGTTCAGCGTGCGCGCCGCGGGGCCCGCTGCCGAGCGGCTGGAGGCGCTGTATCGCACCGGCACGGCGGACGTGGTGCATGCCGCTGGTGGAGAGATGTTCGAGGCCGTGAAGATCCTCAAGGCAGCCAACCCGCAGAAGTACCAGCCACAGAACAGCGCCAGCTATCCTGCGTCACAGTTCGGCGGGCGCCTGAAGCAGATCGCGCAACTCATCAAGTCCGACGTCGGGCTCGAGGTTGCCTTCGCGGATGTGGGCGGATGGGATACGCACGTGAACCAGGGTGCGTCTACGGGGCAGCTGGCCGGCCGCCTCGATGACTTCGCGCGCTCCATCGCGGCGCTCGTCGCCGATCTCGGCGATCGAATGGCCGACGTCACGATCATGACGATGTCGGAGTTCGGGCGCACCGTGCGGCAGAACGGCAATGGCGGAACGGATCACGGTCATGCCAGCGCCTTGTTCGTGATTGGTGGAGACGTGAAGGGAAAGAAGGTTTACGGCAAGTGGCCCGGACTCGAGCCCGAGCAACTATATGAAGGCCGGGATCTGGCGCTCACCACGGACTTCCGCTCCGTGTTCTCCGAGGTGGCGGCGAAGCACCTGGGCGCAACGAAGCTCGAGACGGTGTTTCCCGGGTTCGACGGACGCGGGAGACTCGGCATTCTGTGATCAGAAGCGAAAGATCCTTCGCAACACCTTTCCGATTCCGTCCACGCCCTTTTGAATGGGGTTGGGCACGGGAAACGATTGCGGCTCATCGAACACGGGCTCGCTACTCGGTTCCGTGTGGATGTTACAGACCTCTGTCGGCTCCGTGCCTGGCTTGAAATACTCGTTCTTGCGTGCCGGGCACCATTGGCCGGCGAGCATTCCATTTTCCGGATCGATCACGCGCATGACCATGCCGGGCGGCGGAGCCCAGGCGTCGGCGGACGCCGGCGGCTCGCGCCACCCATTCATATAGAAGTCGGCCCAGGCCGGCGCAGCGAGATGCCCGCCCGACGCGTGCGGTGCGATGGGCCGCGGCGTATCGTACCCGAACCACACACCGGCGACGAGCGTGGGTGTATATCCCACGAACCAGACATCCGTCGCGTTGTTGGTCGTTCCCGTCTTGCCGGCAACGGGACCCTTCACGCCCATGTCGCGAATGGTCTTCGCGGTGCCGGCGTCCACGACACCACGCAACATGGACGTGATCTGGTAGGCATCGCGCGCATCCATGACCGTGTCAGCAGGTGCAATCTCGGCGCTCCACAGCAAGGTGCCGTCTGCGGCCTCGATACGGCGTACAAGGCGGGGGTGCACCTTCAGGCCGCCGTTGGCGAACGGGGCATACGCGGCCACGAGTTCGAGTGGCGTGACTTCGATGGCACCGAGCGCCATGGCGGGGTAGTTCGGCAACGGACTGGTGATGCCATTGCGGCGCGCGGCGAGAATCACGTTGGGGATGCCCACTGTCTGGCTCACGCGTACCGCAGACGCGTTGGAGGACACCGCGAGGGCCTTCGCGAGCGTGATGGTGCCGAGATATTTGTCCTCGTAGTTCGACGGACTCCAGACACTGCGACCCTGGGTCACCTCCACTGGTTCGTCATCCACGAGCGTGGCCGGGGTCATGCCCGCCTTCAGTGCTGCCGCGTAGACGAAGGGCTTGAACGCGGACCCGGGTTGCCGTTTCGCGTTGAACGCGCGATTGAAGCCGCGCTTGCTGCGACGTCCGCCAACGAGCGCACGGATGTCGCCGGACCGTGGGTCGAGCGCGACGAGCGCGCCCTGGGCGGCCTCCTTCACGCGATTGCCTGCGTACTGCGTCTCGCGAGTGACCAGCGTCGTCTGACGCAGCACGGCTCGATCCGCGGCGCGTTGTGCGGCGAGGTCCAGCGTCGTGTAGACGGTGACGTCGCCGTCCTTGAGCGCATCAGGGCGGATGGAATCGATGAGCGCCCGAATCGCATCCAGTGCCAGCGGTTCGGAGCCTGTGTCCGGGCGCCATTCATCTTCCGCGATCCGGAGCGGTGCGCTCTCGTCGCGCTGGGCCTCTTCCTGTGAGATGTAGCCGTTCTCCGCCATGAGCGACAGCACGAGGTTGCGTCGACGCAGCGCGCGTTCAGGATGATCGCGCGGCGTATATGCGCTCGGTCCCTTGGGGAGGGCGGCGAGCATGGCACCTTCACTCACGGTGAGCTTGTCCACGCTCTTGCCGAAGAGATCGCGGCTTGCCGCCTCCACCCCGTTCATGCCGTTGCCCAAGTAGATCAGGTTCAGGTAGAGCTCGAGGATCTGGTCCTTGGTGAGTTCGCTCTCGATGAGCTGCGTGAGCCGTAGTTCGATGAACTTGCGGCGCAGGGTCCTGCCGTAGCGCTTGTTGACGAGGAACGAATTGCGCGCGACCTGCATGGTGATGGTGCTGAATCCCTCGCGCACCCCGAGGTGTCGCACGTTGGCGAGCGTCGCGCGGAACACGCCGCGCCAATCGAGGCCATTGTGCAGGTAGAAGCGGCGGTCTTCGGTGGCGAGGAAGGCTTCGCGGACGTGGAGTGGAATGGCGTCGAGCGGGACGTTCACTCGGCGCACGAGGGCAATGCGGCCGAGGAACTGGTCGTTGCGATCGACGATGCGGCCGCCCTCGCCGGGCCGGAAGGCGCGTATTCCAGCGCGCGAGGGGCATCCTTCGAAGCCGCAGGTGCCGAGCCATGCGTCGAAGGCGAGGACGCCGAGGCACAGGACGGCGAGGGTGCCGAGCGAGCGCCACCGACGACGGAGCCAGTGCGAAGCAGGCTCGTCATTGGGTTGGAGCCGGTCTCGGAAGCGGGCGAGTCGCGCGCTGAAGTGCAGGGCGGGCACCTTGAAGGGGATGGTGGGTTCAATTAGTGGTACGGCAGGTGCGGAAGCAGGTTTCTGGCCGTGACCGCTTTTTTCTCATTTCTATTGACCCCGAAGGTTTGAAATGGATCGCCGATCGCTTGCTGTGTCGTTGCTGTTCGCCGCCGCCGTCGCCTGCTCCAAGGGTGATGCGGACAAGCCGTCTACCTCTGGTACCACGCGGGATTCCGCGGCTGGCTCGGTTGCGATCGAGCCGGTGGCTACCGGGACGACGAGTGAGGGAACGCCACTCGTGGCGCCGTCTGCGGCGGCCAACCTGCAGGGCCGCATTCCCGTGCTGGAATACCACGTGATTGGCGGTGAGAAGAACACCCTGTATACGAGAACGGCGGCGAGCTATCGCGCCGACCTGGAGGAAGCCTACAAGCGTGGTTTCCGTCCGATCACCATCGCGCAGATGCTGGACAAGGACTTCCGGGATGTGCCCGCGGGAATGTCGCCGGTGGTGGTGGTGTTCGACGACGCGTCTGATTCCCAGTTCCGGTACCTCGAGCAGAACGGGAAGCTGGTGATCGATCCGACGAGCGCTGTCGGGATCTGGGAGGAGTTCGGGAAGTCGCATGCCGGGTGGAAGAACCGTGCGGTGTTCTGCATGCTGAACGGTGGTGCAGCGGGTCATAATTTCTTCGGCGACGGTCCGAAGTACGGCGGCCAGAAGAAGGAGTGGCGGTTCCAGAAGGTGAAGTGGCTGGCGGATCAGGGTTTCGAGTTGTGCGACCATACGCTGTGGCATGCGATGCTGAACAAGTATCCGGATGCCGTGGTGCAGGAGCAGATCGCGCGCAACCAGATGGGCATCGACTCGGCGGTGCCGGGCTACAAGATCCGGACGTTGGCGTTGCCGTATGGGCTGTGGCCGAAGAATCGTCCGCTTGCGTGGCAGGGCAGCTGGACGGATCCCAAGACCAAGGTGGTGCACAGCTACAAGTTCGAGGCAGTGCTCGAGGTGGCGGGTGGGCCGGCGTTGAGTCCATATGATGCGAAGTTCAATCCGAAGAGCATCAATCGGATCGAGGCGATCGGGGATGACATTCGTCGTCAGCTTACGCGGCTGGATTCCACGAAGACGCGGTTCGTGGCGAAGTAAACCGGCTGTCGGCCGAGGTAAGGGAATCAACGCCGCGCCTGGCATCGCCGTGGCGCAACGTCTGGGTACGAAGGAGGCCGCGTTCCGCGGCCTCCTTCGTTATTCACGCAGAGCCGGCCGCGCCGTCTTGCCCTCCCATTACGTCCCCGCTCGCCGCTGCCGTAATAAGGAGCGCATTGGCCGATACATCAGCGCCAATGCCAGCGCGGCAGCCACAAGCGAACAGATATTCAGCATCAGCTTCAGATCAGGGGCGTAGAGACCCCACGTAGTGAACGCAGCACTGGCTGCAATCATCAGGTAACTGTATGCCACCGCTCGGTTGCGATTCCACTGCGACACAGCCGCCACCAGCCCGGCAATTGATGTCAAGGAGGTCGCGCACGCGGCTGCGAACTGGAATGACTTGGGGTCCCGTATACTGATGAACAACAGTGTCGCAAATGACAGGGGGAGCACAAAGAGCACGCCGCCCGCAAGTGCGTAGATGGCGAAGCTCGGTCGTCTTGGCGTTGGTGACTGGCTCATGCGACTCTCCATTGTCATTCCCGTCTAGACATGGTTGGGGACGGGCTTACGCTGCATACGTGCAGACTAGTTCCTCATAATAAGTATTCCGAGTCACGCCGCCATTGTAGCTGACCTGATAGTCGTATGTCGTGCAGGTCACTCCTCCACCGCCACCTCGGGCGATGACCTTCCCCTGCGCCTGCGGCGGCGGCGGATGCTGGCATTCGTAGAGAGCGGCTAAGGCCGCAGCAAGGTCGAGTGTTGCTCCCTCGTGCGCTGCCACCGCGATGAGCCAGGCGGGACGGTTAAAAGAGTGGTGACACACGAATCACCGACGACGACCAGCGCAGTCGTCGTGCTCACTACAATCAAGCCCGCCCCTGCCGGTGAGGCGATCGGTGACGATGTCTGGGCAAGGCTGACCGACTGGCTGCGGCAAACAGGCGACTCACGGCTAAAGTGATCAACGAACACATCCACTGAGAGACGCCGCGCAACCCTGTTGCGCGGCGTCTCTCGTGCACAGTCCATCAGCCAACTCACCTTCGAGAGGCGCGTATGCCGAGGAACGCCGAGATCACCACCAGGGCAATCGCGGATACCGCCATCACTTCAGCCGGTACGGCCGGTCGAATCAACATGCCGGCAAGCAGGCAAGACAGGCCGGCGAAAAGGAACAGAACGGCCTGCCTCTGGTCACCGTGAGGAACGCACGCATGCCGAATGCTCTCATCGGGGTTAGCCTGGTACCGAGTGAACTCGAGGAGCTACAGCTATCGACCGACACTAAGGAAATCATGCGGCCCACTGACACACCGTTTCATAGCTGTGGTGTTCCCATGTCGCGCCCCCATCGTAGCTCACGACCAAATCGATTTGATAGCATCCGCCGCCCGCGGCTGGGCCGCTACCGCCACCAGACCCGACCGCAACAATCGGTTCTGGATGCATGCACGGGTAATAGTCCGCCGTTGCGACGCTTAACGCAAGATCCAACCCGGCAAGCGCAATTTGCAAAACGATCGCGGCCCCGCAAGTGAGTCCGAGCGTTCCCGTACACGCGATAATGGCAGCGGCGAGAAGGCTGGCGCCGGCAATCTCAGCTGCGGTCGCACTTGCCAACAGTGCGGCTACGCGAGAGCACGACGCATCATCAAGCGTCGAAGCGAACAGCACATCCAGCTGGACCAACCTTGAGAGCGATCCTCCTACCCGGCTGAATCCGGACGCAAGCGTTGCCGCTGAACTCCTTTTCAAGTCGCCGTCACGAGCGCGAACGAGTTCTGACGTCGCACGCTTGGCGGGCATGACGCGCCGTTCGCTGTATCGTCATGCGGCGACCGTCGGCCTCCAGCCTCGGCTCCTCATTGATTGCGCTCGACTCCTGCGCGCGTACAGCATTCTGCGCAATCCTGGTAGCCGTCTAAAGGACACCAGTGCGAAGCTTGGATTTGCGAGTCCGGAGACGCTCAGTGAACTCCTGCAGGAGTGGACTGGCCACACGGTGCGAACCATTCATCAGGGGGTGCCGCCGGTGGTGTTTGTTCGACTTCTCTCGGCTAGGCTCCTTCGGACCACGCATAAGAAGGGAGATTTCGAAGACCCTCACGAAGCGATTACGGAAACGGTGTAAAGGTGCATCAAGGGCACGCGAGAGATGTTCCGTGCGCTGCGTCAGAACTTGACCTCGCACTCGCTTCCATCGTTTGCACGATTTGCGCAAGATGTTGATAACGTCACAAATCTCCGGTGTTTCTGTCGCAAAAACCCCCTTGCTACAATGCGCACGTGTACCGATTCTCCTAAACATTGATTTGCAGTCTCACGTGTAGAAACTGCGCGACGGAGAATACTGGTGTTCGATTCATTTGAGCGTGTGCGTCACCTGCCGTTCTTCACCGAGCTTGCATCGCTCGAGGAAGACGATCCCTCGTGGCGTGCGGTGAGCGCGGGTCTTGTGTTCCTGCGCCTGGTGGATGCATGGATCGATGGTGGCGCGTCGGTTGTCGCGGCGGATGGGTGGGGAGTGCGCTCTGTGGCG
>JACMOE010000550.1 GCA_014378185.1 Gemmatimonadaceae bacterium
GGGACGCTCACGGGCGATCCCGACGCACTGGTGAGCGCGGTGGCGCCGCTGGATCGCGCGCTTCCGCATCATGTCACGTTCCTGTCGAGCGCCAGGTATGCGTCGTTGCTCGCGGGCGCCGATGCGGGCATCCTGCTGGTGAGTCCGGCACTCGCGGAAACGCCGGGCGCGGCGCGCGCCAGGATTGTGGTGGCCGATCCGTACCAGGCGATGCTGTCGCTGCTCGCTGCCCTGTATCCGCCTGCGGTGCACGCCCCCGGCATCCATGCCACGGCGGTCATCGGTCGAGGGGCGTCGATCGGCGCGGGGGTCACGGTGGGGCCGTACGTCATCATCGGCGCCGGGGCGCGAGTTGGCGCGCGCGTGCACCTGCACGCGCATGTGGTGGTGGGTGACGGGGTGGAGATCGGCGACGACTGCGAACTGTACGAGTCCGTCACCTGCTATCCCGGGACGCAACTCGGGGATCGCGTGCGCGTTCATGCGGGCGTGCGACTGGGCTCGGACGGTTTCGGGTACGTGTTCCGAAACAACGCGCACGAGAAGATTCCGCATGTCGGGCGGTGCATCGTGGAGCATGATGTGGAGATTGGCGCCAACTCGACGGTGGATCGGGGCAGCATCGACGACACCGTGATCGGTGCCGGCACGAAGATCGACAATCTCGTGCAGGTGGGACACAACGTGCGTATCGGACGGATGTGCCTGATCATGTCGCAGGTGGGCGTCGCGGGCTCGGTGCGCGTCGGTGACGGCGCTATCCTGGCGGGCCAGGTGGGCGTCTCGGGGCATCTCAGCATCGGAGCAGGGGCACGGTTGGCGGCGCAGGCGGGTGTTATCGGCAATGTCCCTGCAGGGCAGACGTGGTCGGGCTATCCTGCGCGCCCGCACCGCGAGGCGCTGCGTGCGCAGGCGGCGCTATTTCGGTTGTCGTCGCTGCTGCGCGCCCTCGAGCGACTGGTCAGGGCGTCGGCGGGGCGAGCGCCGGACTGATGCGACGGACCATCGCGCAGCCCGCGGCGGTCGCCGGCACGGGGCTGCACCTGGGCGTGGCGTGTACGCTGCAATTCATTGCCGCGCGCAGCGGCACGGGAATCGTGTTTCAGCGTCGCGACCTGACGGGGGCGCCCCTGATTCCGGCGCTGGTGCGCCACGCGGTGTTAACGGAGCGTCGCACGCAACTGGGCGACGAGCCGAACGCCGTGCACACCGTGGAACACGTGCTGGCCGCCGTGGCGGCGCTCGGCATCGATGACCTGCTCATCTCGCTGGATGGGCCGGAGCCTCCCATCATGGATGGCAGTGCGGGGCCGTTCTTCGAGGCGCTTCGCGGTGCCGGCGTCAGAGAACATCCGGGCGGTGTGCGGGTGGGCAGGGTGACGGCGCCACTCCGCATGGAAGACGGGGAATCGGTGTACGAAGCCTTCCCGGCCGACGAGCTGGCGCTGGAGGTCTCGATCGATTTTCCGCATGCGTTGATCGGCGCGCAGCGATTCGCCACGCGAATCACCGCGGAGTCATTCGGGCGCGAGCTGGCGTTCGCGCGTACCTTTGGATTCGTGCGGGAGGTGGAGCCGCTGCGGGCGCGCGGGCTCATCAAGGGCGCGACGACCCAGAATGCGGTGGTGCTGGACGAGACGGGCGTGGTGGAGAACGCGCTCCGCTCGCCGGACGAGTTCGTTCGACACAAGATGATGGATTGTGTTGGTGATCTGGCGCTGGCCGGCCTGCGCATCAAGGCGCGGATCGTGGCGCACAAACCCAGTCATCGCGGCACGGTGCTGTTCGTGCGCGCGCTGCAGGCATCGTTAGCGCAGGAGACTCTCGTGCTCGGTATCGAAGAGATCATGCAGGTGATTCCGCACCGGTATCCGTTCCTGCTCGTGGACCGGATCATCGAGATGGACCCGCCAAAGCGCGTGGTGGGCATCAAGAACGTGACGATCAACGAACCGTTCTTCCAGGGACACTTTCCCGGGCACCCCATCATGCCTGGCGTGCTGATCGTGGAGGCGATGGCGCAGGTTGGCGGCATGCTGCTCATGGGTGCCGTGCCCAACCCGGAAGACAAGGTGGTCTATTTCACCTCGCTCAACAACGTGAAGTGGCGCCGGCCCGTGCGGCCAGGCGACCAGTTGCGCATGGAGCTGGAGATGTTGCAGGTGCGCGGACCCATGTGCCGCATGCAGGGTGTGGCGAAGGTGGATGGCGAAGTGGTCTGCGAAGCCGAGATGAGTGCGATGGTGCGCGACAAATGAGTGTGCGTATCCACCCCACGGCCATCGTCAGCCCGGACGTGCAGCTCGGTGCCGACGTGGAGATCGGCGCGTTCGCGATCGTCGGCGAAGGTTGCACGATTGGGGACGGGTGCATCATCGCCGCGCGTGCGATGCTGGAGCGGAACGTGATCCTCGGGACGAACGTGAAGGTCGGATCGGGGTCGATACTGGGTGGCGATCCCCAGGACCTCAAGTTCGGCGGGGAGCACACCACGGTGGAGATCGGCGACGGCACCACCATCCGCGAGTACTCCACCATCAACCGCGGCACCACGCAGTCGTACAAGACGACGGTGGGCAAGAACTGCCTGATCATGTCCTACGTACACCTTGCCCACGATTGCCACGTGGGCGACGGCGTGATCCTGGTGAACAGCGTGCAGCTTGCCGGCCACGTGACGGTGGGCGAAAGGGCGATCATTTCGGGCACCAGTGCGGCGCACCAGTTCGTGAAGATCGGCAAGTACGCCTTCGTCGGGGGATGTTCGCGAATCTCGCAGGATGTTCCGCCCTTCGTGAAGGCGGTGGGCAATCCGCTCAAGCTGTATGGCCTCAATAGCGTGGGACTGGCGCGCAACAACTTTCCGGAGGAGGTGGTGCACGAGTTGAAACGCGCCTACCGGTTGTTCTTCCGCTCGGAATTGAACGTCACGCAGGCGAAGCAGCGCGCGACCACGGATCTGAAGCCGTTTCCCGAAGTGCAGGACCTGTTGCAGTTCGTGGAGCAGAGCGGACGCGGAGTCGTCGACTGAGCACGCGCGTGCGCATCGGCGTCATAGGCGCCGGCGGTCTCGGCCTGCACCATGTGCGTATCCTGCGCGACCTGCAGGGTCCGGACTTTGCCGGCTTCTACGAGTCGCGAGCCGACCGCGCACAGCAGGTGGCCTCCGAGCTCGGGGTGCGCGCCTTCTCGACATTGGAGGCGTTGCTCGACGAGGTGGACGCCGTCACCATCGTGGTGCCCACGCCGGGCCACTATGCGGTGGCCCAGCAGGTGCTGGCGCGCGGCATTCATGCGATGATCGAGAAGCCGCTTGCGGCCACGCTGGAGGAGGCCGATGCCATGCTGGCACTTGCGCGTGAGCACGGCGTCGTGCTGCAGACCGGTCACGTGGAGCGATTCAATCGTGCGATCCGCGCCGCCCTTCCATTCGTCGATGCGCCCAGGTTCATCGAGAGTGACCGGCTCTCGCCGTTCAACCCCCGCGGTTCGGATGTCGCCGTGGTGCTGGACCTCATGATTCACGACATCGACCTGGTGCACACGCTGGTCGGCGGCAAGGCGTCGTCCGTGGCCGCGGTGGGCGTGCCGGTGCTGACGCCGTTCGTGGACATCGCCAATGCCCGCCTCACCTTCGACTCGGGTGCGGTGGCCAACATCACGGCGAGTCGCGTGTCGCGCGAGCGGATGCGCAAGATCCGCATCTTCCAGCAGAGCGGGTACCTCTCGCTCGACCTCGCGGCCGGCAACGGCGAGTTCTACCGCATGCGCAACGACGTGGATGTCGCGTCGCTCGTCACCGCACCACTCGCCCTCGAGCAGTTCGTTGAGCGGATACCGCTCGAGGCGGAGGAAGGAGAGCCGCTGCGGCTCGAATTCGAGAGCTTCATCGCGGCCGTGCGCGGCGACGCGCCCGTGGCGGTGAGCGGCGAGGCGGGACGTGAGGCACTCGCGGTGGCGCTCCAGATCGTGAGTGACATCGAGCGGTCGTTGCCCGCGGCGGGCCGGCAACCCCCGTCTGGCTCGCGTGCGTGAAATCCTGTTCGTCGCCGGCGAGGTGTCCGGCGATCAGCACGCCGCAGGCGTGGCGCGAGCAATTCGCGCGTCGGGCGCGCCATTCGCCCTCGTGGGCGTGGGTGGCGACCGGATGCGAGAGGCGGGCGTCCAGCTGATCGAACACGTGGCGCGACTTGCCCATTTCGGATTCGTCGAGCCGCTCAGGCACCTTCCGCAGTATCGCCGTCTCCGCCGCGACCTGCGCACGCGTATCGAAGGTGGTGCAGTGGCGCTGGTGATCCTGGTGGACTACGGCGGCTTCAACCTGAAGATTGCGGCCGTGGCCGCCGCTGCCGGGGTGCCAGTGCTCTACTACATCACGCCGCAGGTGTGGGCCTCGCGAGCAGGGCGCATGCACACGCTGGCGCGCACCGTGACGCAGGCGGCGGTGATCCTGCCTTTCGAAGCGGCGCTGCTGACGGCCAATGGCGTGAACGCGACCTTCGTCGGCCACCCGCTACTCGATCGTGCGCAAGCGCTCCCGAGTCGCGCGGAAGCACGACGCGCGATCGGCGTGACGGGCGACGATCGCCTGCTGGCACTCTTTCCCGGCAGCCGAGCGGGAGAAGTGCTGCGCCACCTGGAGCCTTTTGTCGAGACCGCGCGCGAATTGCAGCGGCGACATCCGGCACTCAAGGTGGTGGTGGGTGCGGCGCCGCATGTCAACATTCCGGCGGAGCGATGTCCTTACCCGCTGGTACACGGGTCGTCGTTCGAGTTGCTGCGCGCCGCCGACGCGGCGCTCTGCAAGAGCGGGACGACCACGCTCGAGGCGGCGGTGGCGCTGTGCCCGATGGTCGTTGCATACCGTGTGGATCCAATTACCTACGCGCTCGCGAAACGCTTCATCAAAATCCCGTTCATCGGCCTGGTGAACGTCGTCGCGGGGCGCGAGGTGGCGAGGGAATTCGTGCAGGGAGCGCTGCAACCGCAAGACCTCGCGGACGCACTCGATCCCCTGCTCGATCCGGCGAGCACGGCGCGCGCCGCAATGATCTCCGAGTTGCGACGCGTCCGCGGCCTGCTGGGTGAGCCCGGCGCGGCGGAGCGCGTCGCGACGATGGCGGTGTCGATGGCGTCCGCCAGTCACGCGAGCGTCCCGTGAGCTCGGAGCGCCGCGTGCGATGGACGGTGCGCGCCGGTGCAGCGCTCCTGCGACTGCTCGCCAGTACGTGGCGCATGCGCTCGCACAACGATGCGCCGCTTCATGCGGCGCGCGCCGCTGATCGCCGCGTCATCTTTGCCCTGTGGCACGGAGAGCTGCTTCCGCTGCTCTGGCAGCATCGCGGTGAGAATGTCGCCATCGTCATCAGCGAGCACCGCGACGGCGAGATCGTCGCGCGCATTGCCGAATCGCTCGGCTATGCCACGGTGCGCGGGTCGTCGTCGAAGGGCGGGAGTCGCGCGCTCATCGGGTTGATGCGCGAAATCGACGCGGGGCGTGACGGTGCGATCACGCCCGACGGTCCGCGTGGCCCAGCGCGTGTGTTCGCGCCCGGCGCCGCCGTCGCGTCGCAGCGCACCGGGGCATACATCGTTCCCATCCGCGCCGCGGCATCGCGTGCATGGCGCCTCAGAAGCTGGGATCGATTCCTGATACCCAAGCCCTTTGCTCGTGTAGACGTGAGTTACGGCGAACTCACCGTGGTCCAGGCGGACTCGCCGAGGGCGGCGGCAGAGCAGGCGCCCCGACTGCAGGTGCTGCTGGACGCGACGCCGGGCTCATGACAGCATGAGCATGGTCGAGCGGCTCTGGTATGGTGAGGA
>JACMOE010000551.1 GCA_014378185.1 Gemmatimonadaceae bacterium
AGCGCTTCGAGTTGCCCAACCTGAATGCCCTGAACTTCCTGCTGCACGGCGCCCTCGACGGCGGCGGCACGCTGTCGCTCAAGACGGACGCGCAGGGCAAGGTGTTCTCCACCGCCATGCTCCGCATGATCCTCGTCATTCCCGATGACCGCGCCGCCGCGCTCGGCCTTCCAGCCGCGCCCGTGCCATGAACCGCGTCCGGCTGCTCCGTGATGGCGCGGTCGGCCGGATCATCCTCGTCCGCCCCGAGCGGAGCAATGCGCTCGACCGGCAGATGGCGGACGACCTCTTCGCCGCCCTCGCGCAATTCGAGTCGGACCCACTGTGCCGAGTGATCCATCTTGGCGGAGAGGGCGACGACTTCTGCGTGGGTGCGGACATCGACGAGCTGGAGCTCTCGCTGGACGCCGGCACAGACGCACATCGCGCCGATGCCGAGGCCATCGGGCGCGTGCTGCTCGCCATCCGTGCACTCATGAAGCCTGTCGTCTGTGCCGTACGCGGTCGTGCCCTGTCCAGCGGCGCGGGGCTCGCCACCGCCTGTGACATGGTCCTGGCACACGAAGGCGCCGAGTTCGGCTATCCCGAGGTGCGCCTCGGCCTCGTGTCCGCCATGGAGATGACCGTCCTCCGCCGCGCCGTCGGCGAAAAACACGCAGCGGATCTGCTGCTCACCGGTCGCATTGTGAGCGCTGAGGAGGCCGAGCGGATCGGCTTGGTGAGTCGCGTCGTGCCGGCCGCCACGTTCGACGAAGAAATCAACGCCACGCTCGAGCAGGTCTCGTTGTCGCCCGCCACGTCGCTGGCGCTCACGAAATGGTTGTTCTACAAGCTCGACGCCTTGTCGTTCGAGGATGGCATCGCCGCCGGCGTCGTGACCAGCGTGGAAGCACGCGCCACGGAGGACTTCAAGGCCGCCGTGCGACGACTCACCTCACGACGCCCAGGGCACGAATGACGCGATACCTTACGGCCCGCATCATCGTGACGCTCGTCGGCATTGTGATCTGGGGCTATGGACAGCACTACGAGCAGGCACAGGTGCGGGTGGGCGGTATGCTGGTGCTCGGTGTGGCCCTCGCGATGCGCTTTGCGCCGAAGCGCTGGTTCGATGAGGAAGAAGCGTGATTCCGCGTTTGGCATTCACTGCGAGCCTCGTTTTGGGCTTCCCGTCGGCGGCCTGTCGGTCGACGCCTGCAACGAATGTCATGACCGGCGCCGACTCCTCGAAGGCGTCGCGTAGCTACGACCTCATCACGCGCGATGAACTCGCCGACGCCTCGCTGCTCGGCACCACCGCCTGGCTTGCCATCCAGCGGTTGCGCCCCAGTTATCTCATCGACAAGACGGCCGGCGCGCCTCGGACAATTCATCCGCTTTCGGTGTCGGTGAACGGCGGACAGTTGTCCGCCCTGAACACGCTGACGTCAATTCCCACGCAGACCATCGCGGAGATTCGGTACCTCGACATCGGCAATGCCGCGCAACAGTTCCACAATCGTGCGACGGGGCCGGTCATTCTTGTGACGCTGAGCGTACAACAGCGGGATTAGCGTTCGACAGTCTGGCGCTCGAACAGAGGGTCGGACTGTCCGAGTGTCCGACGCTATATTTCAGGTCTCATGTCGCGCCAAATTATCCCGGAGCTCCTCGCTCCCGCTGGCTCCCTCGATGCCGTCCGCGCCGCCCTCGCCAATGGCGCAGACTCCGTCTACCTGGGCGCCGAGCGGTTCAACGCGCGCGACGAAGGCGCACAGCTCACGCTCGACGAAGTCGCCGAGGCTTGCCGCCTTGCCCACGAGCGCGGCCGCCGCATCTACCTCACACTCAATATTCTCCTCAAGCCCAGTGAGCTTGCGGACGCGCTCGTCTTTCTCGGCGACGCCATCGATCGCGGGGTGGACGCCGCCATCGTGCAGGACATCGGGCTTGTGCGTCTCATTCAGGCGGTGTATCCCGGCTTCGAGATGCACGGGTCCACGCAGATGACCATCCACGACGAGAGTGGTGCCCGCGTCATGCTGGAGCTCGGCATCGATCGCGTCGTGCTCGCGCGCGAGAATACGCTGGCCGATATTCGCGCCATCAAGTCTGCGGTTCCGGAACTCGGACTCGAGACGTTCATTCACGGGGCACTCTGCATTTCGTACAGCGGACAGTGCTTCATGTCCGGCATGATCTCCGAGCGAAGCGCCAATCGGGGCTCGTGTGCGCAGTCGTGCCGCAAGGACTACGTGCTCGACGACGTGACATCCGGCCAGGAGCTCGATCGCGGCTTCCTCATCTCCGCCAAGGACCTGGCCGCTACTGATCACCTGGCCGATATCGCGGAGGCGGGCGTCGCTTGCCTGAAGGTGGAGGGGCGCAAGAAGCGTCCCGAGTACGTGGCGACTGTCACGCATGGCTATCGCTCGTTTCTCGACCGCCTGGCTGACGGCGAGCGCACGCCGCCCCCCGCCGCGGACGTCGAGCCGCTCGCACAGATCTTCAGCCGCGGCTTCACAGGCGGTATGTACGGCGGCCGTGAAGGTCGCGAGTATGTCACGCGCTCGCATCCGGATAACCGCGGCCGCGAACTCGGCGTCGTGGTCTCGCACGAGGGCCGCGAGTTGCTCGTCGACGTCAGCGCGCCTCTCCAACTGGGCGACGGCGTGGGCTTCGAGGCGCCTGATTCGCGCGGCGGCGCCACCGTGGGATTCACCATCGACGCCGTACGCACGCTCTCCACACGCGCCGGCATCACGCGCCAGGCGCTGGCACTTCCCGCGCGTCTCGCCGTGATGGATGGCTCGCGCGTCGTACGCTCCTCCGAGGCCGCGCTGCTCGAGCGTGCGCGCGCCAGCTACGCGGCACTGCCATCCGATGCGCGTGCACGCAAGACTCGGCTCGACGTACGCGTGTTCGGCTCATCGGGCGGTCCCATCAAGGTCGTGTTTGCGGCCGACGGCGAGCAGGTCACGGTGCGCAGTGACGTCAACCTCGCACCTGCGGCGCGGCGTGCCCTCGACACCGCATCCCTCCGCGAGCAGCTCGGTCGCCTTGGCGAGACGCCATTCGTCCTCGGCGACCTGGACACGGTGGGTCTGGGCGATGCGCTGTTCCTGCCCATCAGCGCCCTCAATCACCTGCGCCAGCAGGCGACCGACGAACTGCTGCAGCGCCGCGACTGGGCGCGCATGGCTGTCGTCGCGGAGCGTCGCAAACTGATCGATCGCGCGATTGTCGCTGTCGTCCCGAGCGAAGCGAATGGTGTCGTCTTGAGCGAAGCGAAGGACCTGATCTTGTCAAACCCCGCATTCGACCTCGTTGCCTCCGTCTTCACCCTCGACGACGCCCGCACCGCCGCTGCCGCTGGCGCCACCACCGTCGTGCTCGACCCCTTCCTCCGTCATCCCACGCCGCCCGTGACGCGCGTGCGGGCGCTCGCCGAGGAACTGCGCGCTGCCGGCGTGGAGTTGCGTATCCGGACGCCCACCATCGTCCGCCCCGAGGAGCGCCGCACCACGCAGAAGTGGCTCGACGTCGGCCTTCCCCTCGTGAGTGGGCACGTCGGCCTCGTGGCGGAATTGGGCAAGGGCGGCCACGACGTCATCGCTGACTACGCCGTGAACTGCTTCAACCAGCACACCGCCGCGGAGCTGTTCCGCCTCGGCGCACGACGCATCACGCTGTCCGTTGAGCTCACGGTTGAGGAATTGCTCGCGGTGTCGGCACCCTGGCAGGGCGCCGGTTTCGATGTGTTTCTCTACGGTCGCCCAGAGGGCATGACCATCGAGCACTGCGTATTGGGCGCGGCGTTCGACAGGCAGCCCACCACCTGCCGCGACCTCTGCGTGCAGAAGCACACCAACGTCCAGCTCACCGATCCCGCCGGTTACGCCTTTGCGGTTGCGACCGACTCGGCGTGCCGCAACCGGCTCCTGCATTCGAGGCCGGTCGAAGGCGGTGAGTTCTTGCCTCGTCTGTGGCGCGGCGGACTGCGGAACTATCACCTGGTGTTCAACGTCGTTGGCGACCCAATCACGCAGGTCGTATCCGGCTATCGCGCGATGCTCGAGACGTTGGCCGGCGGCGCCCACCACGCCGCGAATCCCGTGCGCACAGCACTCGGCACGGCTTTCACCCGCGGACACTTTGCACGTGCGGTGTGACGTCCTTTCGCGACCTTCTGCATTAACGCTTGCAGTCGCAGCAATTCGATGACGCGGCACGCTGCCCAACGCGGCAGTCTCTCCGGATGACCACCGAGCGCCCCACCCTCGACGCTGCCCGAGCACTGTTGCGCGCCCGCTTCGGATTCCCTGATTTTCGTCCCGGACAGGAGCGCGCTGTCGCGTCCGTGCTGTCAGGTCGCGACACGCTCGTGGTGCTGCCTACCGGCGGCGGCAAGTCGGTGTGCTATCAGGTGCCCGCACTCCTGCTCCCCGGCATCACCGTCGTCGTGAGCCCGCTCATCTCGCTCATGAAGGACCAGGTGGACGCCCTCACGGCGCGCGGTATTCCCGCCACCTTCGTCAACAGCACGATTTCGTCCAGCGAAGTGGCGCAGCGCATGAGCCGCGTGGCACGGGGTGAGGTGAAGATGCTCTACGTGGCCCCCGAGCGCTTCGACTTCGGCAGCGCGGCAGAGCGGCTGAAGGAGGTCGGCGTGTCGCTCCTCGCCATCGATGAGGCGCATTGCATCAGCGAGTGGGGCCACGATTTCCGGCCCAGCTACCTGCGCGTCGCCCAGGTGCGCGAACGCCTGGGCTGGCCGCCTGTGGTGGCGCTCACCGCCACGGCCACCGCGCACGTCCGCACCGACATCGCGCGGCAGCTCCGGCTCGAGAACGCCGACACCATCATCACCGGCTTCGACCGCACCAACCTGCGCTACCACGTGATCCCCACCAAGACGGACGCGGACAAGGATTCCGCGCTCATCAGCGTGCTGCGCGAGCACGCGGGTGTGGCCATCATCTACGCATCCACTCGCCGGAACGTCGAGAAGGTGACGCAGACCCTCGAGCGCGCGCGCATTTCGGTACTGGCATATCACGCCGGCCTTGACGATGCACACCGGCACGACGTGCAGACGGCGTTCATGAATGGCGACGTGCGCGCCATCGTCGCCACGAACGCGTTCGGCATGGGCATCGACAAGGCGAACGTGCGCGTGGTCGTGCACCACGCCATGCCGGGCACGCTCGAGGCTTACTATCAGGAGGCCGGTCGCGCCGGCCGCGACGGCAAGCCGTCCGAAGTATTCCTCCTGCATGCATTCCCCGACCGGTTCACCCACGAATTCTTCATCAAGGGTGCGCATCCCGAACGGGCGGTGATCGAGAAGGTGTTCGAACGCGTGCGCCAGCTCGCGGATCGCAACGGCGCCGTGCAATTCGATCCCGCCGCCCTGGCGGCTGCCATGCCTGGCAAGGTGAGCGATCGTGAGGTGGAGTCTGCGCTTCGAATACTCGTCCAGGCCGGTGCGCTCCAGAGCGTGAACGAGTCCGGTGGACGCGTGCAGGTTCGCCTGCTCGCAACGCCCGATCGCATCAAGCGCGAGCTCGGCGAAGGCGACGCCCTCTCCCTCGAGCTGCTTCGCGCCCTTTGGCGCTTGGCCGGCGATACGCTCTCCGACGGCGCGTCCGTTGATC
>JACMOE010000552.1 GCA_014378185.1 Gemmatimonadaceae bacterium
TCGATGACGTAGTGCAGCGAAGGACCCTGATGGTCGAGGGACGCGATGCGATCGAGGTATTGCTGGGTGATGGCGTGAGCGGACAGCTGGCCGCTCTGCATCGCGGCGGAGAGGTCGGCGATGGAGCGCTCCTCGATGGCAAACGGCTCGGTTGCACGCATCAGGGGGGCGCGCTGAGCTGATGCACGCTGGCCAGGGATCGCGGCCGCGGCGGCGATCGTCGCGGCGGTACCAACGAAGTCGCGTCGGGAAAGGGACGTGTTGCTAGTGGGGCGGCGCATGGGTCCTTGAGGGGAGATGTGGAGCTTGGATGCGGCTAATTCATCAGACTACTCTGCATTGAAGAGGTCCAGTCCTGGCACGTCACGATAATCCTTGACGTTCAAAGTCCTCAGCCCCCGGCTCGTCGTCATGTGCCTCGATGAATATCGTCTGATAACCGGATTCCCGTCGCTCACCCACTTGCCTCGGAACAGATCGACGGAAAGCATCACGTCACCTTCCTTCCCCCCATGAATGAACTCCTTCCGCGAAACGATCGCTCCAGAAACATGTCGCCCGCGGGGCGCCGTAGCGTTCCGCGTCAGGCAAATATCGCCGGCGATGGGCGACAGCACTGTGTTCGGATCGCACTTCCGCTTGGCCGCGGCAAAGCGCTTCCATACGTCCGTACCGAAGTGAGTCGTCCACTCCTCGAATGAAAGGATCGACGAATACGGACTGTACCGCTTTCCACCCACTGCCGTCATCGTCACTAGCAGATCGTGGTGCTCGTTGACATTGCATCCAACGCCATTTCATCGCCGAGTGCAGCACTTCGAAACAGCCATACGGCAAGCGCCTGCGCTTCGCTCGGAACCCTGAACAGTGGTCTGCTGAAGTACCGGTGATGGAGTACGAACCGTCTTTCAGCGTGGTCTGCGCCATCTGCACCGGTGTGCCCGTGCGCCGGTCCAGCGCGATGAGGCGTCCGTCGATGGTGCCCACCATACACCTTGTCGTGGTAAAGTGCGACGCCGCGGATGACCACGTCACAGCAGACCAACTTGGCATCGTCCTTTGGGACCTGCGGATCGTGGCGCCAGAGCACTGTGCCCTTTCGCGCGTCGATGGCGTACACCACGCTTCAGGCGCTTGTGGTGAAGAGCAGTTCGCCCGGTGTTCAGCCACTGGGGCGAGTCGGTGTCAGCGCAGTTCGTTTCGGAGTCCTCAGATCCGAACGGTGCGTGGGCGATGGGGCTGTGAGTGGACACCGCGCTTGACTGGCTAAGATGAGATGGCTATTATAGCCAGATGCGCACCGTCTCTGTCTCTGAAGCCAAGAACTCCCTGAGCGCCCTGCTGCGCGAGATTCGCGGCGGCGCCTCGATCCTGATTACGGACCGAGGCGTGCCGGTGGCGCGATTGGTCTCGCCGCTGATCGGTCGCGGCGTGCCCGCTGCTGCCCTCGTCCTCGCGCAGCAGGGTCGACTCATCCTTCCGGTGCGGCAACCCAATGCCCGCTGGCTGGATCAGCCGCGACCGGCGGCGAAGAAGGGGCGGTCTGCCGTGACGGCGCTTCTTGAAGAGCGCGACGGGTCACGGTGAGATTCTGGGACTCATCAGCGCTCTTGCCACTGCTGATTGCGGAGACCACGTCCGCGCGGATGGACGGCTACTATCGCGAGGACCCAGTGGTCGTCACCTGGTGGGGCACCAAAATCGAGTGCGTGTCGGCGTTGGCTCGGCTCGAGCGCGACGGTGACATGGCGACGGATCAGGCTCGACTAGCGTTCAAGCGCCTGGATGCCGCAAGCGCGACGTGGATCGAGGTCCCTGCGCAGGACGACGTGCGTGATCAATCAATTCGTCTGCTGAGGATGCACCGGCTTCGCGCGGCTGACGCGACGCAGATTGGTGCCGCGCTCGTGGCCTCCGGCTTCTCGCCGCGTTCGCTCACGTTCGTCACCCTCGACGTGCGACAAGGCGACGCAGCGGAACGCGAAGGGTTTTCCTTGCTGAACAACGCGTAAGTCCCGGTACCCTATCTTTTCGTGAAGGATCACCAGGCCGAAGACTGATCGATACCACGACGAGATTCTGGCGGACTTTGACAAGTGCGCGTTGAACTCCATCGCCACCAAGGCCGAACTTTCCAGGTTGAAGGCCGTCGCCCGAGCGACCGCAATCAAGGATCGACGGGTAAATGTCCGGAAGCATGGCGTTGCATGAACAATCGAGCTCCCCGGCCCATCCCATCGCTCCTGTACTCATGACATCCCGTCGCCGCGCCCCCTGGCTCCTTGCCTCGCTCGCTGTCGCAGTTGCGCTCCCCACCGCGGCGCGCAGCCAGCAAGCGTCTGCGGAACCGAAGTTGAAGGTGATGTACAATCTGTTCCGGCCACCTGTGATGAGCGTTTTCATCGCGGATGCAACTGGGGCGAACGAACACCCGCTGTTCTCCTCACCAGGATTCGACTACTCACCGTCGTACACGGCAGACGGCAAGTGGATCGTCGTGACCCGGGAGAGAAGCGGCCAAGCCGACATCTTCCGCGTGCACCCCGACGGCTCCGGGCTCGAGCAGCTCACGGATGATCCGGCGTTCGACGACCAGGGCACGATCTCGCCAGACGGCAAGACCCTCGCCTTTGTCTCGACACGCGGCGGTGGCACCGCGAACATCTGGCTGATGGACCTCGCGAGCAAGACGGTTCGCAACCTCACTGCGAGCCGGTCCGGGAATTTTCGTCCGGCATGGTCACCTGACGGCAAGTGGATCGCCTTCTCCTCCGATCGCGACACGAGGCCGGGGGCATTTCCTGGATCGTGGGAGCAGATGCAGTCCTCGGGCATCTATATCGTGGCGCCTGACGGCTCCGGCCTGCGCCGGCTCACACGCAAGGAAGGCGTCGCAGGAAGCCCGGCGTGGTCACCAGACGGCAAGCGCGTGGTATTCTATGAGACCGATGAGGTGGGCGCGTACCTCGCGAAAGGCGCGGGTTCACGCACCGAGCTCGCGTCGGTCGACATCGCCACGGGCGCGCGTACACCGGTTACGGCATCTCCCGATACCAAGCTCTCACCGACAGCCCTGTCCGGCGGCCGCTTCGGCTTCATCAAGCGCGGCGCAGACTCTACCGCTGGCGTGATGATCTACACGCAGGGAAAACGCACGACGACGACAGTCGTGCGCGGAGCCGTGCGGAATCCAAGTTGGTCGCCCGACGGCCAACATGTCGCATTCCAGCGTATCGAACGTCTTGGCTTCACGCAGCACCTCATCCCGACATTCAGCCGCGATCCAGGCTTCGAGCTGTTCCTCAACGAGCCATTTCCCGAGCTTTCACCTGACGGAACCAAGCTTCTGTTCAGTCAATACCTTGACGTGCGCTCCGCGGCGCTCGGCGTTGTGCAGAACTCTACGGCCAACACGAGCATTGAACTGATGAATGCGGACGGCACGGGCCAGCACACCATCTTCCATCGGCCGGACTTCAGCGCGTTCGACGCCGTGTGGTCGCCGAAGGGTGCTGAGATCGCATTGTCGGTGGGCCGCTACTTTCGCCAGCCGGGTCCGCCGCCCGGACAGATCGCCCTCATGAAGCCCGATGGAAGCGACTTCCGCCTCATCGTCGATGATTCGCTGAACAATGGGTTTCCCAGCTGGTCGCCCGACGGCACCCGGCTGGTGTTCAAGCGCGGCCATCAGTTGGTCATCATGTCGCTCGCCGACCGAAAGATCGTTCCGCTCACAGACGGCAAGTCCTACGACAACTTTCCGCAGTGGTCACCGAAGGGCGGCGCGATCCTCTTCACGAGCGACCGCGCCGACGGCGACTTCGAGCTGTACACCATTCGCCCAGACGGTACAGGGCTGCGCCGCCTGACGAACGTGTATGGCAACGACGCGCATGCCTCATGGTGCGCCGGTGGCACCTGGATTCTCTTCAGCAGCGGACGGACGGGCTTCCGGGATGAGATGGCGCTGTACGACGCCGTCCCGCAGCCCTACGGTCAGATTTTCGCCATGCGTGCGGACGGCACCGACGTGCATCAACTCACGGACAACAAATGGGAGAGCTCGAGCCCGTCGTGTCGCCACTGAGGCGGCGTTCATCTGATCCCCGCTGCGGAGCAGTGAGCAAACGGCCTTGCGAACAAGCAACGCGCCACGTTTATACGTGTATATCCTTCGCCCGGAGGGGCTCGGATGACTGTCGCGCGAAGTCGGACCTTTCGAATGATGTGCGCTTCGTGTGCCAGGGACCCGGCCATGTTGCGCGTGCATGCGCCAGCATTTCGTTGGTGCTGGCCACATCTCCATAAACTGGACGCCA
>JACMOE010000553.1 GCA_014378185.1 Gemmatimonadaceae bacterium
GCGGGGGACAGCGTCGGCCGCGAGGGTGGTGATCTCGGCGTCGATCCCCTCTATAGAAGACACGGCCCGCTGCGCCGCGGCAATCGCGTCGTTACCGAGCGCGTTGAAGGGCGACGCGAGCAACTTGGCGCAGGCCACGATCTCGCGGAGGAAGGCCCGTCTCGTCGTCAAGCAGCACGTTGTCGGGCTTGATGTCGCGGTGGACGACTCGCGTGCCATGCGGGCGCCGAGCGATTGGCCGCGAACGTAGCCCATGACGAAGTACGGCATGCCGCTGGCGTCGCCGAAGGAGTGGAGCGGGACGATGCCGAGGTGGGTGAGGTTGGCGGCGGTGCGGGCTTCGCGTATTCCGACAACTTACGTCGAGTGGCCAGGGAGGGAGTCGAACCCCCGACACGCGGATTTTCAGATCCAGTTATGGACTTTGCCTAGTTCTTTCCGGTGTTCCATAGAGTCTTCCAAATCGTTGTTCTATCAGCGGTTTCAAAAGGTCCGCCTTCCATTTGGTTCAACGTAGTTGCGGTAGATGAACGGGCTTCAAATCCCGTTTGAATAGAATTTGGGGAGTTTTTTCTCCTCGCCTCGCTGGCCTGCTCACTGCACAGGACAACGCCGACATGGCTCCGACGGCCGCGATGCGCGTGGCGTTCAGCAAGGCTGCCATTCGTGCACCGGCATTGGTGACTGCGATAGCGTGTAGGCAACCCCTGCTCGCGGGAATGGCCGTCGGTTCATCATCCGCCAGGACTTTCTCTGCGTTGTCTCGTGAAGATTTACTTCGTCGCCATTGCACTCTGCACGTCGATTTCCGCTCGTTGGTCCTCGCGCGGCAGGGGATAACGCCGTACAATCAAGCGACATAAATCGAATCTCCTCTCCTCCCGCCGCGGAGTGCTGTTCATGGCCCGATTGTCGGCTCGACTCTTTCGGTGCTCGCGCGTGCGGGTCCTTCTCCTCGCCACTCTTGTCCTAGCCGGCTGCAAGTCAGTCCCGGCGCCTGCTGCGCCAACCGCCGCTGTGAGCAGTACGGAGATTCTGTGGGATAAGTACGGCGTTCCGCACATCTTCGCGCCCGATCATCCCAGCCTGTTTCAGGCTTACGGCTACGCACAGATGGAGGCCCACAGTGAGCTGTTGTTGCGCCTCTACGCGCAGGCGCGCGGCCGCGGCGCCGAGTTTTATGGCCCAGAGTATCTCGGCTCCGACAAGTGGGTGCGCACGAACGGCCTGCCCGCTACCGCCAAGCAGTGGGCGGCGGGGCAGAGCGTCGAGTTCGCGTCACTCATCGCCGCCTTCGCCAACGGCCTGAACGCGTGGGCCGCCGAACACCAGGCCGATCTCAGTCCCGAAGCGAAAGGGGTGCTGCCGATCACGGTAGAAGACGTCTACGCGCACGGGTTGCGCGTGATCCACTACGACTGGATCGTGAGTCCGCGCCGCCTCGAACGCCGCCTGGCGCGCTGGGAGCAGGACGTGCACGGCTCGAACGAATGGGCCATCGCGCCGGCCCGCTCGGCCACCGGCAAGGCGCTGCTGATGAGCAACTCGCACCTGCAGTGGGGTGACATCCACACCTATTTCGAAGTGCAGCTCACGTCGCCCGGCGTGACGTCCTACGGCGCCGTGTGGGTCGGCTTTCCGGTCCTGCGCCAGTGCTTCACGGAATACGTGGGTTGGACGCAGACCACCAACAACCCGGCGGAATCCGACCTGTACAAGTTGGTGTTGAAAGATGGCGGCTACGTGCTCGATGGCCAGGTGAAGCCCTTCGACACGCACACCGAGACCATCAAGGTGAAGCAGGCCGACGGCTCGACGACGGAAGAAGCGCTGGTCGTGCGGCGCACCGTGCACGGGCCGGTCGTGGCCGAACGCGGCGGCGCGCCGATCGCGATACGTGTAGCCGCGCTCGATCGGCCGAAGATGTTCGAGCAGTTCTGGCGCATGGGCCTGGCCAAGAACTTCACCGAGTGGGAAACGGCGATGCGCATGCAGCAATTGCCGCTCTTCAACACCGCATACGCCGACCGCGATGGCCATATCGGCTACTTCTACAACGCCACATTGTGGAAGCACCCGACCGGCGACTACCAGTTCTGGCAAGGTGTGGTACCGGGCGACAAGTCCGAGCTCATCTCGAACGAGATCGTGCCGTGGGACGATATTCCGAAGGTGGTCGACCCGTTGCAGGGCTGGGTGCAGAACTCGAACGACATGCCGTGGACGTCTACTTATCCGATGACGCTCGACCCCAGGAAGTTCGCGGCTGGGTTCGCCGCGCCGCAGGGTATCACCCAGCGTGCGCAACGCGGCATACGCATTCTCAGCACCGCCCCCGGGAAGATCACGTTCGAGAACGTGAAGGCGTGGAAGCTGTCGACTCGCGTCGAAACGGCGGATCAGTTCGTGGACGAAATCGTCGCCACCGCGAAGGCACGCGGCACGGCGCGCGCCAGGAAAGCCGCCGACGTGCTGGCCAGGTGGGATCGCCAGGGTGAGGTGGACAGCGACGGCATGCTGCTCTTCTTCAAGTTCATGACCGCGGTGGGTTCGTCGTTCGAGAACATCGGCGGCTTCACGGTGCCAACCGACGACGCCCGTCCGCTCGATACGCCGCGCGGATTCAAGGACGCGGCCAAGGCCATGGCGGTGCTCGATCGCGTCGCCGGCGAAGTCGAGAAGGAATACGGCTTGCTGAACCCCAGGTGGGGCGATGTGCTGCGCTTCCGCCGTGGCACAGTCGACGTACCGGGCAACGGCGCGCCATCGGAGCTAGGCGCCATCCGCACCATTGGCGTGAGTCCATTCAAGGACGGCAAGGTCGACGCCGTGCAGGGCGACACGTTCTTCGCGGTCGTTGAGTACTCAGTGCCGCAGCGCGCCGAGGTGCTGCTCAACTACGGCAACTGGTCGAAGAAGGGCTCGAAGCACATCGGCGATCAACTGCCGTTGGCGTCGAAGAAGCAGATGCGGCCGATGTGGCGGACGAAGGCGGAGATCGAGGCGAATCTCGAGAGCCGCAAGACGTTCTGAGTTGGCCGTGATCACCGACCTCGACGATGTGCGGGTACCTCCACGACCTGAGCGAGCGCAGGCTGAGTGACCACTCGCCTGTCGAGGCAGACTTCGGGTGGCCGGGATGCGCCCCGCTAGCGAATCATTGCAGCTGGTGCATCACTCTTCCCCAATCGGTAGGCTGGCGTGGTTTGGGGACTTTTTGGGGACATAAATGCAGAACGGCCACCAAGTATGGTGGCCGTTCGCATCTCAAACCGCTTGCATACCAACACTTTACCAAAGTGGCCAGGGAGGGAGTCGAACCCCCGACACGCGGATTTTCAGTCCGCTGCTCTACCAACTGAGCTACCTGGCCTCGCACGACGGTCGCCCGCCACGCGCCGGACCCTTGCCCTGCAGTCCGAATCAGAATTGTAATGTGCCAGGCCCCGCGATGGCAGTCCCGCGTGCTGGTGACGCTCCGCCCGGACCAGCTATTTCGCCGCGTTCACCCGCGCGATCACGTCACCCAGCAGGTCCGCCTCCGCCCGCCCGGTACTCGTGCACACCGACGGGCTCCCCGCATTCCCGGACGCCACCGGCGTGGACGAACCGGAGAAGTGCACCGCAATCGCGATCGTGTCGGCCCGCAGCTTGGTCAGCTGCGCCAGCAGCACGGCGCGCACCCGCTCTTCGTCCGCCCGTGCGCCGGTCATCGAATTGCCGCACTGCAGCAGCGACGACAGCACCTGCCCATTCCACCGCCGCATCAGCACCATCGACGTATCGCCCAGCCGGCCAGCCGGCCGGTCGATGATGGTGAGAGGCACCTTCCTGGCCTCCATCGCTCCCTTCAGCGCATTCCACACCCTCTCCGCCGGCGCCACCACCTTCCCGATCACGATGTTGTCGTCGGGACGCCGCTCGTAGGTGCCGGACCGCTCGCTGCGCTCGCCCGATGCCATGTCCGCCGTGCGCGTGACACCCATTACCGGGCTCGCCGCCGTGTCGGCGGGATCGCGTGGGGCACAGGCGCCCACGAGGACGGCAGCGATCACGAGCGCGGCACGCGGCAGACGAGAATCGAGAGTCATCGAGGGAGTCATGGCGTGGCTGTGATGAAGGGTGACGCGGCACCGGTGGGACCCCGCCATCTGCCCGCGCGCCACACTCCTCTTTTCCCGCGCGAAGTCCTGTCG
Organism: Gemmatimonadaceae bacterium; assembly: GCA_014378185.1. Classification (GTDB taxonomy): domain Bacteria; phylum Gemmatimonadota; class Gemmatimonadetes; order Gemmatimonadales; family Gemmatimonadaceae; genus AG11. Next base: position 4,197 of record JACMOE010000553.1, read on the forward strand.
TGACGCCCGGGGCAGACGTAGATTGCCAGTGCTCTACCGC
>JACMOE010000065.1 GCA_014378185.1 Gemmatimonadaceae bacterium
AGTACACGGCCTATGCCAAGCGCACGACGGACGATCTCGTCAACGTGGTGCTGGCTCCCTCTCTCGGTGCAGGCAACACCCGCTTCCAGAACCTCGGGCAGGTTCGCAATTACGGACAGGAAGTCTCCGTCCGCGCGAACGTGTTCGACGCGAGCAATGTGAAATTCGACTTCGCGGCCAACGGCTCGTTCACCAAGAATCGGCTCGATGACCTCGGACGGGACGGGCAGGGTAACCCCATTCCCCAGATCTTCCTCGGATTCTCCAGCACCCAGGTCATTCGCAACTACCTGCCCCTTGGCGGGTACTTCGTGCGGCCAATCACCAGCTTCTCCGACTTGAACGGCCACGGCGTGATCAGCCGCGTGAACTGCAAGGGCCAGCCGGTGCTCGTTGGCGGACCGGCGTGCGAAATCACGCTCGGTGACACAGCCGAGTACGCCGGTACACCGTTCCCCACGACGGAGCTCACCTTCACTCCGGCGCTGACCTTCTTCGACAAGCTCCGAGTGACTGCACTGTTCGATCACCGTGGCGGACAGAAGCTGTACAACAACACCCGTGCGTTCCGGTGCTCCAATGGCGGCTCCCAGAACTGCCTCGACGCGGCGGATGCAAGCCGGACGTCGCTGGCTGACCAGGCGCACCTGCTTGGAGCCCTCATGGGAACGCAGGGGGGGTATATCGAGGATGCCAGCTACACGAAGCTCCGCGAGGTTGCCGTGACGCTGACGGCGCCGCAGCGCGTGGCGAGCCGCGTTGGGGCTGGCTCCGCGTCGTTGACGCTGGCGGGACGCAACCTCCATACGTGGACCAAGTACACCGGACTCGATCCGGAGGTGAACGCGCTCGCCCAGGGCAATTTCGCCACCGCTGACTTCCTCACGCAGCCGAATATTCGTTCGTTCACGGCGCGTCTGAACCTGACCTTCTGAGCCGAGCATATATCATGACTCATCATTCGCAGAACGGGCGCTCGCATTCGAGGGGTCCTGCACTCCGACGTGCGCTCATGGGCGCGGGCGCGCTTGCGCTCGCTGCCTGCTCCACCGACCTCCTCACGGTGTCGGATGTGGACATCGTCAAGCCGGCGGCGCTCTCCGGCAAGTCGTCACTCCCCAACGTGCTCGCGGCATCGATCGGTGACTTTGGCGTGGCGTACGGTGGATCCAACAACAGGGAAGGGTTGAACGAAATGTCCGGCCTGCTCGCCGATGAATTCGTCAACTCGGAGAGCTTCCCGACGCGCATCGAAGTGGACCAGCGCAACACGAACGAGATCAATGCCACGACGCTGGACATATTCCGTACCATCGAGACGGCGCGCGCGACGACCGACGCGGGCGAAATCAGTTTCGCCACGCTCGATCCGACCAACGGGTCACGAGCCGAGGTGATCGCGCTCAACGCGTTCACGTACGTCCTGCTGTCGGAGAATTACTGCTCGGGCGTGCCGGCGAGCACGATCAACGCCGACGGTTCCTTCACGTATGGCGCGCCAATGACCACCGCTCAGTTGCTGACCGTGGCGGTCGCCAAGTTCGACACGGCCATCACCATTGCGACGAGCACGGGTGCAGGCACGGCCCTCAACCTCGCTCGCATCGGAAAGGGGCGCGCACTGGTCAACCAGAAGAATTACGCGGCGGCGGCCGCGGCGGTGGCCGCCGTGCCCTCGTCATTCCGGTACGTGATCAATCATGACGAAAACAGCGCGCGGCAGAACAACGGCGTGTTCTCCTTTGCGCAGAACTCGCGTCGCTTTTCGATCCCGGATCGGGAGGGTATCAATGGGCTTCCGTTCCGGTCGGTTGGCCTGACGGACGCGCGGCTGGCGGTGCGCAGAAACTCCGCAAGCGGCGGCAATGGTTTCGATAACTTCACGCCGCTGTTCGTGTCGGCGAAATTCCAGAACCGTTCGGCAGCGTCGCCGTTGGCAGAGGGAAGTGAGGCACGGCTGATCGAGGCGGAGGCGGCACTCGCGGCGAACGACGACGCGACGTTTCTTGCCAAGCTGAATGCCGCTCGCGCGGCGGCACCGACCTACGCATTGGCTCCAGCAGTGGCGCCGGCCGGCCCGGCACCGATCGACGCGGTTCCGGCATCGCCCGCCGCCAAGATCGACCTCCTGTTCCAGGAGCGCGCGCTCAATCTCTTCCTCACGTCCCATCGTCTGGGCGATCTTCGGCGCCTCATTCGGCAGTACGGTCGTGATGCAGAAAGCGTGTTCCCCACGGGCGCCTACTTCAAGGGTGGTGTCTACGGGCCGGATGTGAATTTCCCGATTCCGTTCGAGGAGAAGAACAACCCGAACTTCACCGGGTGCCTCGATAGAAAGGCCTGAGCCACATCGATACGACGGCGCACGACCCCCGCCCTTGGGCAGGGTGACGCGTGAGAACACAGACGGGGCCCGCTTGCGGGCCCCGTCATTGTATGCAGTGCTCAGCTCGGCACCAGGTTACCTTGCCACGGTGACCCCACGCAGGTTTGGCAGGAGTCACGGCTACATCCCGCACGGCCAATTTGTACGACTGCGGGACGAACACCAGAAGGGCAACCATCGCGAGCACGACCCTGTCTCACCGGTTCGGCGCTCGCCCATTCGTCTACCGGGTCGGTCGACGGTCCAATCAACGTCCGCGCGCCTGGGCAGGCTCGCGGATTCCTTTCTTCAATGGCCATTTGCATATGAGATTCACACGGGTCACGGCGGCGGCGCGGACGTTCGCGTCTGCCGCGCTTGTTCTCGTCGGGAGTGCCGGCGTTGCGTCGGCGCAGGGTATCATCACTGGTCGCGTCAGCGCCCAGGGCACCGGCGAGCCGCTCCAGGAAGCACGCATCATTCTCCTCGGCACCAGTCTCTTCACCTCCGCGGCCGCCGATGGCCGCTATACGCTGCGCAACGCACCCACGGGCGCGTCGGAAGTCCGCGTCATTCGCGTGGGCTTCACGGAATCCAAGAAGTCCGTCCTCGTGACGGCTGGCCAGACGGTCACGCTGGACTTCGTCATGGTACCCGCCGTCGTGAAGCTGGCGGAAGTCGTCACCACGGCCACCGGCGAGACCCGCAAGCTCGAACTGGGCAACAGCATTTCCCAGATCAATGCGGCCGATATCACCAGCACGCAGACGATCCGCTCGCTGAGTGATCTCCTCACCGCGCGCGCGCCTGGCGTACAGGTGCTGCCCAATACCATGACGGGCGGCGGTTCGCGCGTCCTCATCCGCGGCATCTCCTCCCTGTCGCTCAGCAACGATCCCATCTACATCATCGACGGCATCCGCATGTCGAGCGGCAACGG
>JACMOE010000554.1 GCA_014378185.1 Gemmatimonadaceae bacterium
GGTGACCGTCTTCATGCCGCTGTATGGCGCCGTGCGTGCCCGCACGGAGGTGCGACCGCTGGGACCGCCATTCGCCGTCGCGGTCGGTCCGCGCACGGAGATGACCCGGATCTGGGAGCCAGTCGCAGCGGCGCGGCCCGGCACACCACGCGTGCTGTTCGTGGAGAGCGAGGAGTATTTCGACCGAGCGCACCTCTACGGAGACGCGCAGGGCGACTACCCGGACAACGCGCAGCGCTACGCCCTCTTCGCGCGTGCCGTGCTCGTCGCCCTGCCGAGGATTCTCGTGCAGCCGCCCAGCATCCTGCATGCGCACGACTGGCAGACTGCCCTCGCGAGCGTCTATCTCAAGACCGAGTTCAGCACGAGTCCGTACTACGAGGGCATCCGCGCAGTGCTGTCGGTGCACAACGCCGGCTATCAGGGACACTTTCCCGAGTCCGTGATGGCGGAGATCGGACTCGCTCCAGCGCTGTACAACCAGCGCCAGCTCGAGTGGTATGACAGGGTGAATCTGCTCAAGGGTGGGCTCGTCTTCTCCGACCTCGTGATCACCGTGAGTCCCACCCATGCGCACGAGCTGCGCACGGAGAAGGGTGGTTTCGGCCTCGATGGAGTGTTCGTCGCGCTGCGCGACCGGCTGGTCGGCATCGTGAACGGCATCGATCAGGAGGTATGGGATCCCTCCCGCGACCCGTTCATTCCGCGCCGCTACGGTCCGGACAATCTCGTGGGCAAGCGCCGCAATCGTGTCGCCCTGCAGCGAGCGACCGGGCTCAGCCGGTGGCAGGCGCCCATCTTCGCGCTCACGGCTCGCCTGGTCTCGCAGAAGGGACTCGACCTCATCCTCGGCGATCCCGGTTACTTCGCGTTCGACGCGCAGTATGTGTTCCTCGGCGAGGGCGAGGAGCGCTACGAGGCGGCGCTCACCAAGCTGGCGGAGCGTGCGCCGAGCCGGATCGCGGTGAAGCTCGACTTCACCGACGAGTTCGAGCACCTGCTGCTCGCTGGCGCCGACATGTGCCTGATGCCGTCGCAGTACGAGCCGTGCGGCCTCACGCAGATGCGTGCCCAGCGGTACGGCACCATTCCCGTCGCGCGTCGCGTCGGCGGGCTCGCGGACACGATCGAGGACGGCGTGACGGGCTTCCTGTTCGACGACTATACGTCTGCCGACTTCATGCGCTGCGCGATGCGCGCGGTGGACCAGTACCGCGACTCGGATGCGTGGGAGGTGATGATGCGCGAAGCGATGGCGCGTGATTTCGGGTGGGACAAGAGCGCCGCACGCTATCTCGCCGTGTACCGGCGCGTGCTCGGACTCCCAGCGGTGCGCTAGGCCGCTAGTATTCCGGCCTACCTCGACACCGGGCTCCGATGACGACACCGCGCCGCTTCGCACTCACGCTCGCGCTGTTTTCCGCCGTCACGGCGCCCGGATCGGCGTGCGGCCAGTCGGCATCTCCGTCCCGGGCCGCCGACACCCAGGCCCCGGTGGTACCGCGGGAGCTGCGAGCGGTGTGGGTGGCGACGGTGGAGAACATGGACTGGCCCTCGCGGAAGGGACTCTCCACTGCGCAGCAGCAGGCCGAACTGATCGCGATTCTCGATCGGGTCGCCGCGCTGCACATGAATGCGGTGATCCTGCA
>JACMOE010000555.1 GCA_014378185.1 Gemmatimonadaceae bacterium
CGGCCGACATGGGCACTGGTTCGGGGGCACGCTCGACTTGGGGTAAGTCCGCGGGCGCCACGTCTGTTGCACGCGGTGCCGCCTGAGCTGGCGCGGCCGTCTCATGCGTCACGCTCTTGACGGGTGCACGCATGCCGCGGAACGCACTGGGCGCTCGCGACACGGAGGGCGCCCTGGGCGCTGGCACTGGGCTCAGCGTACGCTCACCCGCGGACACCACGTCCACCTTTGTGGATGGCAGCCCAACGAGCTGGACGTCGCCACCGCCAACGCGGTTGAGATCCTGCTTCAGGTCATCCGCCATGGCAGGCTGATCCGCCGAACGCGAGCACGCGGCCACGGTGGCCAAGGCAAGCGTGCTGATCGAAAGTCGCAGGATGTTTCGCATGGACAGCATACACCGGGTGTACAGGAAAGTTCGCCAACGCACCGGCCGCGGGTTGCGCAGCGCTAGCGCGTGGATTGTTCACGTCTCGGAAACGGAAGCGCGAAGACCATGCCTGAGCCATCTACTAATAGTCGACCGGCCGCAGATAACTTTCCCCAATCGCGGACGAGCTCAGCATCGCCACCGTTGGCAACCGCCGCTTCCAGTGCGTACTGGACAACCGCTTCCGCACGAGCGACACGTCTGCCGCGTCGAACCCGCGCGCGAGAAGATCCGCTTCGCTGTACCCGTTCAGCATCCAGTTCAGCAACGCATCCGCCTTCGGATAGCTGATCCCGAAATCGCCCTCATCGGTCTGTCCGACCACGAGGTCGGCTGACGGTGCCTTGTCCACAATGACCCCCGGCACCTCGAGATGCTTCGCGAGCGCCCAGACCTGTGTCTTGAACAAGTCGCCCAGCGGATTGATGGGCGGCGAGTCATCGGCATGCCACGTGAAATACCCGAACAGCCGCTCCGTCTTGTTGCCGGTGCCAAGGGGAATCGCACGATGCTTTGCCGAGAGGTCGAACAGCGCGATCATGCGCATGCGTGCCATCACGTTGCCGCGTCGTGCCGCGTCCGCATCCGCTTCGTTCGAGAGATATCCGTCCACAGCACCACTGATCTCCACCGTGCGCGACTCGATGCCGAGCGCATCGATGACGAGTTGAGCGTGCGCGAGACTCTCCGGACTCGATGTGCGGTAGGGCAGGCGCACGCCGATGACGTTCTGCGCACCAAGGGCCCTCGCGGCGAGATACGCCGTGACGGCGGAATCCACTCCCCCGGACACACCTACCACAGCGCGCCCGAACCCCCGCCGGCGCATCTCGTCGCGAAGAAAGTGCACGAGCCACTCCTCCACGAGGGCGGGATCGATGTCGAGCGTCGGAGGGCCACTGGGCTGGTGAACATGTAGGACGGGAACGACTGCCTGCGCGCCGCTCCCAGAGCCGCTCTCACGGTTGGCCAGCGGCAAATCCAGCGTTGAGGCGATGTCGGCCATCCCGTCATAGCTCAGGATGTACGGCGTTCCCGCATCCACCCGAGCCATGGAATCCCGGAGGTGCGGCGCCATCGTCTCCAGGTCGGCGATGAGCGGCATGTCGGCGCGCGCGCGGGTCACATCGTCGAGGTCCATACGCACCACCACCAACGACTCCTCCCAGAGCGGGCCCCGAGCGCGAACGTCGCCCTTCGGTCCGGCCAGCATGGCGCCGCCCGGAAAGACCTTCCCGCCTTCGCTACCCACCAGGTGCACCAGCGCGACGTACAACCCATGCTCGTCCGCCATGTCGCGGGCCAGTCGCTCCCATCGCGACACGCTCGCCGGCCCGGGAACGTCGTCGGCCCTGGGCCAAGCGCCGCGGGCCGGCGGTGCGGTGGGAACGATGATCAGCTGAGCGCCGTCCAGCGCGGCAATGGTTCCGGTCATCGAGTGCCAGACATCCTCACACACGAGCATCGCCACTCGGCCCCATGGCGTATCGAAGGCCCGGATCTCGCGGCCCCGCTCCACGAAACGTTCCTCGTCGAACAGGCCATACGTGGGCAGGAACACCTTGCGGTGCACATGCCGCACGAGTGGAATCGACTCGCCCAGGGAGACGTAGATCGCACTGTTGTACAGCTTGTTGCGCCAGACTTCATAGAAGCCCACGCAGACGTCGATCGCAGGGCCGTCGCCGTACGTCCGGTGCAGGTCGGCTGCCAACTGGCCCGCGGTGACGGCATGCTCCCGCACGCCACCCTCGAGGAAATATCCGCTCAACGCGGTTTCAGGAAAGCAGACGAGCGCCGGCTGTTCGTCGAGCGCGGATGCCTGCTTCAGGAACGCGCCAATGCGCGCGAGGTTGCCGCGGTAGTCGCCCTTGCGCGGCTGGAACTGGGCGAGGGCGATCGTGACGAAGTTGGCCATTGACTGGATAATCGCGCCGGGGAGGGATCGCGGCAACGGCGGCGGGAGCAGGGCACGAACCTGCACGGAGGGCGGGTGTATCTTGTGGCCATGTATCGCTACCTGATCGTCGCCTCCGTATTCGCCGCCCAACTCGGTGCCCAGGCGCCCGCGGGCACCGCGACAACCACCGGACCGGTGTGGCAGATCGTGCCCCAGCCGCAGTCCTCGCTCGTCTTCGCGCGTGACGGGGCATTCATCGGGGAAATCGGGCGCGAGGCGCGCACCAGCGTATCCCTGCGGACCCTGCCGAAGTACGTGGGCAACGCGTTCGTCGCGGTGGAGGATCAACGCTTCTACGAGCACGATGGCGTGGACCTGATCGGCGTCGCCGGGGCGATCAAGGGAAAGCTGCTGGAAGGAATTACAGGAAAGCATCGCGGTGGAGCGAGCACGATTACGCAACTGCTCGTCGGAAACATGCATCCCGACCAGATCGATCGGCGCGACCTCAGCCTCGCACGCAAGCTGCGCGAGCAACAGGCGGCGCGCGAGATGGAGAAGCACTACAGCAAGGACCAGATCCTCGAGGCGTTCCTCAACCAGATCAACTTCGGGCACGGCTGGTACGGCGTGGGGTCGGCGGCACGACACTACTTCGGCAAGGACGCCACCCGCCTTTCGCTCGCCGAAGCTGCCACGCTCGCCGCGATGCCGAAGTCACCAGTCGGCTACGACCCGGCTCGGCATCCGGACACGTCGAAGTCGCGCCGCGACCTCATCCTGTCCCTCATGGCCGCGCAGGGCTTCATCAGCACCGCCGAGGCCGACCGCGCGCGCGCCGCGCCCGTGGTGACCGCGCGAGACGCGGGCTCCGCGGCGCCTTCACAGTATTTCGTCGATGCGGCGCGCCAGGTGGCCGAGCGCGCGGGCGTGAACGTCGCCGGTGGTGGGTATCGTGTCTATACCACCGTAGACCCGGCGTTGCAGCGCGCCGCCGTCCAGTCGCTGGATGAAGGCATCCTCGCCGTGGAGCAGCGCAAGGATTTTCGACACGCCACCTGGGCCTCGGCGCAGGGTATCGGGAATCTGTTGGAGGGCGTGGTGGTCGCGATCGAGCCATCGACCGGCGACGTGAAGGCGCTCGTGGGCGGACGCAATTATGCCATGGCGCCATTCAACCGGGCGACACGTGCGCTTCGCCAACCCGGTAGCTCGTTCAAGCCGTTCATCTACGCCAAGGCGCTCGAGGACAGCCTCAGCGCAGCGACGATCGTCCCGGATACCGCGCTCGCGATCACGATGCCGGATGGCAGCATCTACAGCCCCGGCAACGCGGACAACCGGTTTCTCGGCGCGATTACCCTGCGTGAGGCACTCACGCACTCCAGGAATCCGGTGGCCGTGCAGCTCGCGCTCCGCATCGGTCTCGACTCGATGGCGGCAATGGCACAACGCGTCGGCATCACGACCCCCATCGCCCCCGTGCCAGCGAGCGCGCTCGGTGCATCGGTTGTGCGACCCCTGGAGTACGTCTCCGCCTATACGGTGTGGGCGAACATGGGCAGCGTGGTGGAACCGCGCATCGTCACGCGCATCGAGGACGCATCGGGACACATCGTCTTTCAGCAACCGCCGGCTACGCCGCACACCGTCATGGATCCCCGCGTGGCGTTCATCATTCGCGACATGATGCGCGACGGGGCGGAGCGCGGCACGGGCGCAACGGCTCGACGACTGGTGCCAGCAAGCATTCCCGTCGCGGGCAAGACAGGAACGACCAACGACAATGTCGACGTATGGTTCATGGGCATGACGCCAGACCTCGTCGCCGGCGTCTGGCTCGGTTTCGACAGGCCGACGACCATCACCCCCGGAGCCGCGGGCGGCTCGTTGGCCGCCCCCATCTGGGGGGCGATGATGGCCAGGTACTACGCCGGACGCCCCGCGCCAGCGGCGTGGGTGCCACCCGTCGGGCTGGTGACGGCGGAACTGGATCGGGCGACGGGACTGCTCGCCGATGCGGGAACGCCACCGGAGCGCCGATACACCGAATACTTCGTGCCCGGAACGGAACCGCAGCCACTCCGCGACGTGCCATGGAAAGCCGCTGTGTTCGGGGCCGTGATTCCCTGACGGTCAGGTACGGACGCAACAACGCCCCGTCCGGCAAGCCGGATGGGGCGTTGTAATTTTCGAGGAGGACTAGTTCAGCGCGTCAGTGACGACCAGCCAGTCCGACTCGCCGTTTAGCGGCCGAGCTTGACGACGTTCTCAGCGGCCGGGCCCTTTGCGCCCTGAACCACGTCGAACTCCACAGCCTCACCCTCAGCGAGGGACTTGAAGCCGTGACCCTGGATGGCGGAGTGATGCACGAAGCAATCCTTCTCGCCGTTCGCGGGTGTGATGAAGCCAAAGCCCTTCGTGTCGTTGAACCACTTCACGGTGCCGGTCGTACGCATAGCTGAACTCCTCAATGATGTTTGTAGTCGGGATACGATTCCTATCGCACCCTCGCCTACATGTTGAACGTGAACGGCACCCTCACGCGGGGGCTCGCCCTGCAGGTACGGCACTGTACCGCAAATGCAGCGACGCGGGCGAAAAAAAAGGGACCCGCGAAGAGCAGGCCCCAAATCCGTCGGAACTAGGTCCCCGAACCGAGGCGCGGGGTGCGTCGCTAGGATGTACTCTAACACATCAAGTGTCCGAGGGCAACAGCAGATAACACGAGCGCACCGAGCTCTGGAGGAGCGGCCCTGAGGGCCGGCTCCTCCAGTGCCCTTTACACGGCCGCTTCCAGCCCTTCCACCATCTCTGGCGCGGCCGTTGGCGCGGTACCGTTTGCCGCCGGCAGCAGGGCAATGGCAAACGCCTCGTCCAGCGTACTGACGCAGTGGAACGTGAGCTGGTTGCGCACTTCCTCCGGAATGTCTTCCATGTCCGCCTCGTTGTCCTTCGGCAAGATGATGGTGGTGATCCCGGCACGGTGGGCGCCGAGCACCTTCTCCTTCAGCCCGCCGATGGGCAGCACGCGGCCCCGCAGCGTGGATTCCCCGGTCATGGCCACTTCACGCCGCACCGCGCGGCCGGACATGGCACTCACCAGGGCCACCGAAATGGCGACGCCGGCGCTCGGTCCATCCTTCGGAATCGCTCCGGCCGGCACATGGACGTGCACCTCGATGGAGCCCAGACGATCCTCCGGAATCTTGAGCGCACTGGCATGCGTCGCGGCGTACGTGAGGGCCGCCCGCGCGCTCTCCTTCATCACGTCCCCAAGCTGCCCGGTGAGGATGAGCGACACGTTGCCCCATCCGCTCACCTGCACCTTCTGGTCGTCACTGTCGGACGAGCGCTGTGTCCCGTGCAGCCGACGGATCGCCGCTTCGACGAACATGATGTCGCCGCCCATGGGCGTGTAGTACATGCCCGCCGCAACGCCGACCTCGTTCTCCTCGTTCACATGCTCGGGGTGCACGCGCGGCCGTCCGAGCAGCTCGCGCACATCCTCCACGGTAATGACGAAATCGTCGGTTTCCCCGGATGAAATCTTGCGCGCCACCTTGCGCGCCACCGCGCCCACCTGGCGTTCAAGCTGGCGGACACCACTCTCGCGCGTGTACTTGCTCACGATGCTCATCACGGCGTCGTCCTCGAACACGACGTTCTTGCTCTTGAGTCCCGAATCCTCGAGCTGGCGCGGAATGAGATACTTCTTCGCGATCTCCGCCTTCTCGCGCTCCGTGTAGCCGGCGAACTCCACCGCCTCCATGCGATCGAACAGCGGTCCGGGAATGTTCTGGACGAAGTTCGCCGTCGCGATGAACAGCACCTCGCTCAGGTCGAACGGGATGCCCAGGTAATGATCCGTGAAGCTGTCGTTCTGCGCGGGGTCGAGCACCTCGAGCAACGCACTCGCCGGATCGCCCTGAAAGCCCGATCCCAGCTTGTCCACCTCGTCGAGCAGGAAGACGGGATTGCGGGTCTTTGCCTGCTTGAGCCCCTGGATGATGCGGCCCGGCATCGCACCGACATAGGTGCGGCGATGACCGCGAATATCCGCTTCATCCCGCACGCCGCCCAAGGACACGCGCACGTACTCGCGGCCCAATGACCGGGCAATGGACTTGGCGATGGACGTCTTGCCGACGCCCGGAGGCCCGGAGAACAGCAGGATGGGGCCCTTCGCCATGGCGCGGGCCTTCGCCTCCTTCTTGTCCGTCACCGCGCGGTGCTCTCCCGTCGCCCCGATCACTGGCGTGGCGTTGTCCTTGTCCACCTGGAAGCTCTCGATGGGCACCTCGCCAGACTGCTCCACTTCGTTCGCCAACTCCTGCGCGCGCAGCTGGCGCACCGCCAGGAATTCAAGCACCCGATCCTTCACGTCGGGCAGCCCGAAATGGTCGTCGTCCAGCACCTGCTGCGCACGATTCAGGTCGAGATTGTCGTCAGACCGCGTGTTCCACGGCAGCTCGGCAATCCACTCGAGGTACGTGCGAATGACCTGCGCTTCCATCGACTCGCGGCCCGACCGCTCCAGCCGGCCGAGCTCGCGCTCCACCTCGGTGCGCGCGACGGGGGGCAGCTCGAGCTTGTCGAGCTTTCCGCGCAGCTCGCTGATCTCCTTGCTCTGGTCGTCGTCGCCAAGCTCCTTCTGGATCGCCTTCATCTGCTCGCGCAGGTACATCTCGCGCTGGCGCTCGCCCAGCTCCTCCTGCACCTGCGACTTGATCTCCTCCTGCATCTCGATCATGCCGATCTGGCGCTGGACGTGCACGAGCACCCGCCGCAGGCGGTCTTCCACGGAAAGGTTCTCGAGCAGCCCCTGGCGCTCGGCAACGGGTAATTCGATGTAGCCCGCCACGAGGTCCGCGAAGCGTCCCGCGTCGGTGACGGCATCGAGCACCTGGTGCACGACCTCCTCGGGCAGCCCGCGGCGTTCGCCCAGCTCGGCGGCGCGCTCACGAATCTCCTTGTAGAGCGCGACGAAGGTGGCGTCGTTCTCGTCGAGCGGCTTCTGCTCGTCGAGCGGCGTCACGATGGCGCTGAGGTAGTTGTCTGACGGATTGGTGACGTACTGAATGGCAGTCGCCCGCTGCTCGCCTTGCAGCAACAACTGGACGCCGCCGAGGCCGCGCTGGATCTGTCCGATGCGGGCGACCACGCCCATCGAATACAGGATATCCGGCGTAGGTTCATCCGTGTTGTCGCGCTGCGCCACGGCGAAGACCAGGCGATCGCCCTTGAGTGCCGCTTCGATTGCCCGCAGGGTACCGGGCCTGCCGGCGGAAATAGGGGCCGTAAGGCCTGGAAAAATGACCGTCCCGCGAAGCGGGAGGACGGGAAGCGTCTGACGCTGACCCATGATGGTTCCTTGTAGAAACAGTGATCCGTGAAGGATGATCGCTTCACGGGACCCGCGCTGGACGTGGGCGGCACCCTCAGGTTCGCACCTTCCATTCCAGAAGCCTTCCGACAGGGCGGCAGGATTTGACACTTCCTGGCGCCATCATGACGTAGTGTGACTGCCGCTGTGGCGGTCATCCTTTCCACTGCCAGTCCGCTGTGCTAGAATGTCCCTCTCCAGCCTGACCCTGCCTACCCGACGTCGCTTGCCCGACCCGCTCGCCACTGCCGCGGATGACGAGCTTCGCGCTCACGTTGAGCGCGCGCTTACCGCCCACTACGAGCTCGACTGCGAGATCGGACGGGGAGGCATGGGCATTGTGTACCGTGCCCGCGACCGGCGGCTCAAGCGCCAGGTGGCCATCAAGCTGCTACCGCCCGAGCTTGCCTTCCGGAGCGAGATCAAGTTGCGCTTCCTCCGCGAAGCGGAGACGGCGGCCCAGCTGTCGCATCCCAATATCGTCCCCATCTACACCGTCGACGAGCAGGCCGGCCTGGTCTACTTCGTCATGGCGTACATCAGCGGGGACAACCTCGCCAAGCGCCTGCACGAGCGCGGCGTATTGACCACGGACGAGACCCGGAAGATCCTCCGCGACGTCGGCGATGCGCTCTCGTACGCGCACGAATGCGGCGTCGTGCATCGCGACATCAAGCCGGACAACATCCTGCTCGATGCGGTGACGGGGCGGCCCATGGTGACCGATTTCGGCATCGCGCGCGCCATGGACAGCAGCGGCGACAGCCGGCTCACCGCCACCGGCATGGCGATCGGCACGCCGGCGTACATGTCACCGGAGCAGGCCGCGGGCGATCGCGAGATCGACGGACGCAGCGACCTCTACTCCCTTGGCATCCTCGGGTACCAGATGCTTACGGGCGAACCGCCCTTTACCGCCGGCAGCACGCCGGCGATGCTCGTGAAGCACATCGCGGAACTGCCCATTCCGGTGGACCAGCGGCGCAGCGATGTGCCACCCGATCTCGCGCGGTCGGTCATGACCTTGCTGGAAAAGGATCCGTCGCGGCGGTTTCCGTCGGCTGCCGCGCTCGTGGCGGCACTCGACACGCGACAGGCGCCACCGCTTCGCCCGTTGGCTGCCACCGCTGGTGCGAACGGCGCCCAGAGCGCTTCGCAGCGGGCTCCGGAAGCGCCGCCGCTGCCATCCATGGTGTCGTCGCGACCGGGAGGCTACCAGCCGCCGATGGCGGATCGCCCGTCGTACGCGCCGCCCGCCTACGGATCGGTGCAGCGACACGATCCCACGGCCGACGACCTGCGACGCTGGGAGTCGCCACCGGTCGTGGATTTCCGGCGAAAGATCGCGCCGTATCTCTTCGTCAACGGCGTGATCGTGCTGTTCAGCATCATCGGCGGCAACAACTTCATCTCGCTCACGGTGCTGTGGAGCATCTACATCGCGTTCAAGTACGCGAAGCTGTGGAGCGAGGGCTACGATTGGCGGGACGTATTCAAGCAGCCGCGGGATCGCGAGGTAATGGAAGTCATTGAAGGGGCGGTCGAGTGGATCCGCGCAGTGTTCGATCCGGGCGCGCGAGCGCGGCTGCGGGCCAACCGTGAGCAGCGCAAGCTCGCCGCGCGCATGGCGCCTCCACTCGCCATTGGCGGCCCCAACGCGCCGCCGTTCCCGGCCCCCATGCCGGCCGGGCCGCTCGCGGATCGCGTGCACCAGGCGTTCGCGGATCGCGACGAGATTTTTCGACGGTTGGACTCGCTGGGAAGTGCCCTGGCCAGCGGCCAGCGCGACGAAGTCTCACGATCCGCCGTGGCGCTCGCCGAAAAGGTCCAGTCACTCGCCTCGGCCGTCGAGGAGGCATCGCGCATGGATGTCGCATCGGCGCGGCAA
>JACMOE010000066.1 GCA_014378185.1 Gemmatimonadaceae bacterium
GGCCCGCGGCGTACGCCCACACCTCACGCTGGTGCGGATCGAGCCACGGGTTTCCGTTGCTGTCGAGCCAGGGGGTGCCGTCTTTGCGCCGCTGCACTGCCCATTGGCGCTTCGCGTTTGCGAGAATCGGATCCTTCGCCACGACAATGCGCGCGATGGCAAGAATGCCATCGGCGCGCATCGAGTCGAGGACGGCTCGCATGCGCGACGCGGAAACCGGTTGCGTGGTATCGGCGCCGATTTCGCGCGCGAGGCGTACTGCGGACCGGTACAGGACGTACCCGCGATCGTCCTTCACGTCCAGCACGAGCGCGTTCACCTCCGTGCGCTGGGCGACGCGTATGAGGTCCCACACTCGCTCGCCCAGCACGGCCCAGCGATTCACGTAAAGGCCCCGCACCACGTCGGGGCGAGCCATGGGCTTCCGCGTGACGAGACTGTCCTGCGCGCAAGCGATGTGTCCGTACGGGGTGACTACCGTGGCAGCCATCGCCATGGCCAGCGGTATGAGGGAGCGCATGAGCATGCACCGGGAGACTTGAACGGTGCGCATCATTGCCGCCATGCGTCTACAGCCTGTGCACTTCGCGCATTGCGTCCACCGCATTGCCGATTTCCCGCGACAGCGCGCGCGCCTCCTGCGTTGCGCTCGTCACGTCGGCCATCGCGCTTTCCAGCCCCGACGAGCGCAGCTTCAACAGGTCGAGCCGCAGGTTCTGCAGCGCGAGACCGGCGCTCTCGAGTTGGGACGCGAGCACCACACGCCGGTTGGCGAGCTCGCCGATGGAGGAGCGTTGGCGCTCCAGCAGGGCGATGCGCCGTTCCTGCTCAGGGGTCGGAGCGCCACGCGCCTCCGCCTGCAGCGCGGTGATGCGGGCGTCGAGGGACGTCAGTGACGATCCGCCGATGTCGGCATCGAGGCGGTGCAGCGTCGTCGCCAAGGCGCCAACGCGTTCAGCGAGCGCATCGACGGTGGGTGCAACGTCGGGAATCATGCTCCGTTCGGCTTCCGGAAGGCGGACAAGCGTATCGCGAACGGCAGCATGATCCGATGCCGCGCGGCGCACCACGTCACCATAAGGTCCGTCGAGCACATCGATGGGAGCAAGACGCTGCACAGCCTCCGCAATGGACATTCGCGCCAGTGGTGCACTGCCCGCGAGGCCGGCGCCGCCCTCATGTCCTCGCCGGAAGAAGCGGCCGACCGGCACGCCGTCGGCCCACAACCGGCCGGCGCGCGACGCAATGCCCAGCATCATGAACGCGCCGGGCAGCAGAAACCAGAGAAAATGCGGGGACGTGAGCACGTTGATCGTCGCCAACGTGGCCACGGTGCCAATGGTGCCGATGGTCTTGCGCCGAAAGCGAACGAGTTGCTCGTCAACAGTGAGGCCTTCGTACTCGTGCTCGTCATCGGGCGCACCAAGGGCGCGATTGCGCTTGCGCTGTTCCTGCTCCCACCGCTTCCGGGACTTTTTCCAGTCGCGCCAATCGGCACGGCTGCCCCAAACCGGCGCGGCCGGCATCGGTGGTAGTTCTGGCGACCAGGAGGCCGCCCCGGACCGCATGGGGGGCACGTACAGCCGGTCGTTGCGCGGCAGCACGGGGGGCGTCGCGGCCTGGCGGCCCAGCCCAGTCCGCCCATCCCTGACGGGCTGCCACGCGGGCTCGTGGTGCGTCGCCTCACGGGTGTCGAGCAGGGCATCGCGGAACCCCATCGCATCGTTCCAGCGATCATCCGGCTTCTTGGCTAGCGACTTTGATATCGCGTGCGTGAGGGCGGAGGGCGCATCCGGGCGAAGCATGGCGAGCGACCTGGGCGTCTCCGAGATGTGCTTCACGAGCATGGCGGGAGTGTTCGACGCCTTGAACGGTGTTTCACCCGCCAGCAGTTGATAGCCAATGACACCGAGCGAATAGATGTCGCTTCGGCCATCGAGCTCGCGTTCGCCGAGGGCCTGCTCCGGGGACATGTACGCGGGGGTTCCGATCGCCACACCGGTGACCGTGAGACGCGAGTCGCCCTGGGCAGCCCGCGCAATGCCGAAGTCCGTCATCAGCGGGCGGCCTGAAGCGCGGTCGAGCATGATGTTGTCCGGCTTCACGTCCCGATGCACCACGCCCCGTGAATGGGCGTACGCCAGCGCCTCCGCGACGGCGGCCAGCAGCCGCCGTGCCTCCTCGATTGGAAGACGCGGCTCGCGGACAAGGCGTTCGGCGAGGCTCTCCCCGTCCACCAGCGCCATCACGAAATACACGATGCCGTCGCGCTCGTCCACGGTGTAGATGGGCACGATGCCAGGATGCGACAACTGCGCCGACGTCTGCGCTTCGCGCAGGAAGCGCTCGCGGACGTCGGCATTGAACGCGAGTTCGGGTGGCAGCACCTTGATCGCGACGCGACGGTTCAACCGCAGGTCGGTGGCGCGGTAGACGACAGCCATCCCACCGCGGCCAATCTCCGCGTCCACGAGATACTGCGTCCCGACCGCGACCGTTACGCGATCGAGTAGCGGATCGTTCACCCTCGCTCCGACGTGCGCCTGGCCGGGGGGGTGGACCTGCCAAGGCGTCCCATTTCGTCAGCGACGTAGAGGGCCTCGTCCACGTTGTCGGCGAGGCTCATCGCCTTGTTCGCCAGGCTCGTGATGTGCTGGTGCATCTGCGGGCCTGCCCCGAGACGCAGCAGGTCGAACTTCATGTTCTGGAGTGCGGTGGCGCATGTGTCCAGCTTGCCCTCGAGATTCTGCTGGCGCAGGTCCGCGTCCACGAGCGCCCGCCGCTGCCGCTTGAGGTACGCGAGCCGACGCACGCGATCCTCGCTGCCGCGCTCGAGCGGATTGGCCGCGTTCTCCAACGCCGTGATCTCGCCTTCCAGCTGTTGCCGCGCCGAGGCGACATCCATGCGCGGTGCCTCCTCGACGGCCGAGGCGAGTGACTGGACCTTTTCGGCGAGCGCCACGGCGGATCGTGAGACTTCGTCGCGCTGGCCGGTGGCCAGGGCACTTCCCAGCGATTCCAACCGTCGAAAAATCTCGTCGCGATCCGCGAACGCCTGGTGCACGCGACCCGCGAGCGGCCCGGCCGGCATGGGGGCCGGGAACGGCGGCGCGTTGGAGCCGCCAATGGCGAGTGGAGGCGCCATGCGCGCGGCGAGCTTGCGCTGCTGACGGTCGGCCCGCAGCCGCGATCGCGCGCCCGGATCGAACACCGCGCGGATCCACTCGACCGCCCCTTCAATGACTTCCCTTACCTCGCGATCCCGCGGCCGCTTGAATACGTCCCGCCAATCGTAGCCCTCGCACCACAGCTTCGCGTACTTGAACGCGATGTA
>JACMOE010000556.1 GCA_014378185.1 Gemmatimonadaceae bacterium
CACCCTTGATACTCCCCGCCACGCTGCCGAACTTCTCGAAGTTGGTGCGGAACATTCCCGCCAGCTTCTTCGCCTCCGTGTCGTACGCCGCGCCGTCACTCCAGGTGCCACGCGGATCCAGCACGTCGTTGGGCACGCCGGGTACCGCTTGCGGAATGGCCAGGCCGAACACCGGATCCGTGCGCGTGGGGGTACCGTCCAGCTTTCCGTCGAGCACGGCGTGCACCATCGCGCGCGTGTGGCCCAGCTTCATGCGCTTGCCCACGCCGTACGCACCGCCGCTCCACCCGGTGTTCACCAGCCACACGTGACAGCCATGCTCGTCGATGAGGCGGCCGAGCATCTCTGCATACTTGGTGGGATGCCACACGAGGAACACGGCGCCGAAGCAGGAGGAGAATGTCGCCTGCGGCTCCGTGACGCCGCGCTCCGTGCCCGCCACCTTGGCGGTGTAGCCGGACAGGAAGTAGTACATGGCCTGGTCGCGTGACAGCTTCGCCACCGGGGGCAACACGCCGAAGGCATCGGCGGTGAGGAAGATGATGTTCTTCGGATGCCCACCGCGGCCCGACGGCACGAAGTTGGGGATGTAATGCAACGGATAGGACGCGCGGGTGTTCTCCGTGATGCTCTGGTCCTCGAACTTCACCTTTCGCGTCACTGGGTCGAGGACGACGTTCTCGAGGATGGTGCCGAACATCTGCGTCGTGCGATAGATGTCCGGCTCACCTTCGGCGGAGAGGTTGATGACCTTCGCGTAACACCCGCCCTCGTAGTTGAACGTGCCTTCCGGAGCCCAGCCGTGCTCGTCGTCGCCGATGAGCGAGCGCGAGGCGTCGGCGGAGAGCGTGGTCTTGCCCGTGCCTGAGAGGCCGAAGAAGGGTGCGGTGTCGCCCGCGGGGCCGATGTTGGCCGAACAGTGCATGCTCAGCACGCCCTGCTTGGGCATGTAATAGTTCATCACCGTGAACATCGCCTTCTTCAGCTCGCCCGCGTAGCGCGTGCCGCCGATGAGGATCATGCGCTCGGCCAGGTTGAGCACGATGAACGTGCCGGTGCGCGTGCCATGCTTTACCGGATCGGCCTGGAACTCCGGCGCGTGCAGCACGGTGAAGTTGGGCGCGAACTCCGCGAGCGCCGCGAGCTCGGGACGCACGAACATGTTCCGCACGAAGGCCATGTGCCACGCGTTGGGTGACACGTACCGCACGCTGAGCCGATAGCTCGGGTCGGCGCCGCAGTAGAGATCCTGCACGAAGAGGTCGTCGCGCCCGTTCAGGTACTGCTGCACGTCGACGCGCAGTGCGTCGAAGTGCGCCGGCGTGATGGGTTGGTTCACCTTGCCCCAGTCCACGTCGGCCTCGGAGCCGGGCTCCTTGACCACGAACTTGTCGTCGGGCGAGCGTCCGGTGTGCGGCTTGGTGATGGCGACAAACGGGCCCATGTCGGCCAGCTGTCCCTCGCGGCGCTCGATCGCATGCTCCACGAGCGCCGGGGCGAGGTGATTCCAGTGAATCTTGCCGGTTGGTGCAAGGCCTTGTCCCTCGAGGCTGCCGTCCGAACCCACGTGCGGTTGTGTCATCGTTTCCGTCGCCATCGCTATCAGAACGTGAAGGTGAGAGTTGGAGGCGCTACCGCGCCCGCCAAACTCAGAGTCTCGAAAACATGGTCGGGGCAGCGCCCGCGGCAGCGAACACCGGCTCCACCGACTGCGTGCGTTCCTGCGCATCGACGACGGCCACGGCAGCCATGTTGACGATGTCCTGCACATCCGCGCCGCGTTCCAGGACGTGGACCGGGCGACGCATCCCGAGCAGGATGGGGCCGATGGCCGTTGCCCCGCCCAGGTGATGCAGCAGCTTGTACGCGATGTTCCCGGCGCTCAGGTTTGGAAAGATCAGGACATTGGCCTGTTCCTTCAACGTGTTGAACGGGTAGTCGCGCATGAGGATCTCCGGATCGAACGCTGTGTCCGCCTGCATCTCCCCGTCGACCACCAGTGACGGATCCCTCTCTTTCAGGATCTGGGCCGCGCGCGCCATTTTCTCCGCATCCGGGTGCTTGACCGACCCGAAGTTGGAGAAGGACAGCATGGCGATGCGGGGCACGATGCCCATCGTCCGCGCGATCCGGCTGGCGGCGAAGGCGATCTGCGCCACCTGCTCGGCTGTGGGGTCGATGTTCACAGTGGTGTCGGCGCAGAACACCACGTGCCGCTCGGTGACGAGCATGTACATGCCACTCACGAGCTTGGCACTCGGGTGCGCGCCAATGACCTGGAGCGCGGGGCGAATGGTTTCCGGGTAGTGCATGGTGACGCCGGAGAGCAGGGCGTCGGCGTCCCCGCGGGCCACCATGCAGGAACCGAAGTAGTTGCCGTTGAACAGCTGGCGACGCGCCTCGTCCAGGGAGAGCCCCTTGCGTTGCCGCAATTGCCACATGTAATGCGCGTATTCGTCGCGCCGCGGTGATGTGGCGGGATCGTCGATCGCGATGCCCTCCAGCGAGATGCGATGCTCGGCGGCGATGCGCTGGATGGTGGCCGGGTTGCCCAGCAGGATCGGGTACGCAATGCCGTCGTCGACGAGAATGGACGCGGCGCGCATGATCTTGGGCTCCTCGCCTTCCGGGAACACGATGCGCTTGGGGTCGCGCATGGCGCGGTTGATGAGCCCGCGCATGAACCCGCGCGCGCGACCGAGCCGACCTTCGAGCTGTTCGCGATAGCCCTCGAGGTCGATGAATTCGCGGGCGACACCGCTCGCGACGGCAGCCCATGCCACCGCGGGCGCCACCCAGAGGAGCACGCGCGGATCGAACGGGAACGGAATGAGGTAGTCCGCGCCGAAGTGGACGTTGCGCAACCCGTAGAGCGCGGCGACCGCGTCCGGCACATCCTGCTTGGCCAGCAGCGCGAGGGCGCGCGTGGCCGCCATCTTCATCTCCTCGTTGATCTCGGTGGCGCGGACGTCGAGCGCCCCGCGGAAGATGAACGGGAATCCGAGGACGTTGTTGACCTGGTTGGGATAGTCGCTGCGGCCAGTGGCGATGATGGCATCGTCTCGCGTGGCGAGGATTTCTTCCGGCGTGATTTCCGGATCCGGGTTGGCGAGCGCGAAGATGATGGGCCGCGCGGCCATGGCCGCGACCATGGAGCGGGCCCCCGCTCCGGCGACACTCAGCCCCACGAACACGTCGGCGCCCACGAGCGCGTCAGCGACGGTGCGTGCGGCGGTCTGCGCGATGAAGCGCGCCTTGTACGGATCCATGTGGCCTTCCGCACGTCCCTCGTAAATGACGCCGGCGCGGTCGCACATGAGGATGTTCTCGCGCTTCACACCGAGCCGGACGTAGTGCTCCGCCGTGCTGATGGCCGCAGCGCCGGCGCCGGAGAACACCACCTTCACCTGCGCGATGTCCTTGCCGGCGATCTCGAGCGCGTTGAGCAGCGCCGCGCCGGAAATGATGGCGGTGCCGTGCTGGTCGTCATGGAACACCGGGATGCCCATCGTGCGGCGGAGCGTCTCCTCGATGTAGAAGCACTCCGGCGCCTTGATGTCCTCCAGGTTGATCCCGCCCACCGTGGGCTCGAGCAGCTGGCAGAACTTGATGACGTCGTCCGGATTCTCGGAGCCCACCTCGAGGTCGAAGACGTCGAGGTCGGAGAACTGCTTGAAGAGATTGGCCTTGCCTTCCATGACCGGCTTGCCGGCGAGGGCGCCGATGTTGCCGAGTCCGAGGACGGCGGTGCCGTTGGTGACGACGGCGACAAGGTTGCCCTTGGCCGTGTATTTGTAGACGTCGTCCGGATTGTCCTTGATGGCCAGGCAGGGCTCGGCGACTCCCGGGGAGTAGGCGAGCGAGAGGTCGCGCTGGTTGTTGAGCGGCTTCGTGGGCACGACCGCGATCTTGCCGGGTCGTCCGCGCGAGTGATAGTCGAGGGCGTCTTCGCGTTTGGTCATGGGCAGAGGGGAAAGGTAGTCGCGAGCGGGGTGGGGGTGGAGCCCGGACGCTGGCACACCTGACGTCCGTGGGGTATCCTGTTGGAGTACTCATGACCACCTCGTCCCCTCGTTTCGCGCGTCGCTTCTATTTGCGTCACCTTGGCCGTGTCCTGGCCATCGTGACGCAGCTCGTGCTGCTCTGCGCGCCCCTCGCCGAAGGACGCGAGGAGCGGCTGCTGGATCCGCACGTCGAAGCCCCCATGACGCGGTCACATCCGGGCCACCAGGTGTCCACGTGTGCCGAGTGCGTGCTGCTCACGGTGCATGGCCGGACAGAGGAGCGGTCGCGGCTTCGGGAACTGCCGCAGTCGCAGAGCGCTTGCGCTGTGGAGAGGTCGGTTTCCCTGAGCGCCGTCGAGCGGGGTCCCTCCAACAGTTCGCGAGCGCCTCCGTCCTGCCTGTGAGCCGCTAGCACCGCGCCGCTCGGCAAGATGTCGCAGCGGTGCCCTACCTCACAGCAGAGATCATGAAATATCCGACGGCAGCGCTCGTCGTGGTGGCTCACGCCGCCGCGCTCGGGGCGCAGGCATCCGGCACTCCGCGGCGCGACTCGCTCGTGCTGACGCGAGGCGCCGCCATCGAGGCGGCGCTCGCCAACAATCCGCAACCCGACATTGCGCGCGAGCAGACGGCGCAGGCTCGTGCGCGACGAGTGCAGGCCATCGCGATACCAGATCCGTCGCTGACCGCGTCACTCGACGGACAGCCGGGCTTTCTCCAGCTCGGGAATGCGCGGCAGAGGAACGTCGCGCTGGGGCTGGCCGTTCCGTTTCCGGACAAGTTCCGGCTGCGGAACATCATTGCGTCTGCCGACGTACACAGCGCGGAATTCGGGTTTACCGGCGTGCAGCAGCAACTCGCAGCCCAGACGTCGCGCAGCTACGACACGCTGCTCGTTGCGAACCGGCATCGCGAGATATTCCTGACGAATCGCGTGCTCGCGACGGATTTTCTCGCCAAGACGCAGGCTCGATTCCAGGGTGGGACTGCCGCGAAGCTCGACGTGCTCAAGGCGCAGGTGGCGCTCGCCCAGGCGGACAACGGATTGATCGGTGCCGACCGCGACGTCGTGACGGCAATGAACGCGCTCGACCGGCTCATCGGGCAGCCACTCGGCATCCCGATTGCCGCGCGCGATTCGCTCGCCGTGCCGCCGCCGCTTCCGGACGTCGCGCTGGTGGAGGAGGCAGCACTGGGCGCTCGCCCGGAATTGGCATCACTTGCCAGCCAGCAGATCGGCGCGCGGGCCTCGACGAGCCTGGCGCGGGAATTCTGGGCTCCCGATTTCACCATCGCCGCACAGCGGGACTATGGGCCCGATGGATCGGGCGCCGTGTTTTCGGCCGGCATCGCGTTGCCGCTGCCCCTCTTCTACTGGCAGCACGCGAAGGGGGAGATTGCGCAGGATCAGCATCGCGAGCGCGAGTTGAGCGCCACGTATCGCGACCTTCGGGCCCAGGTATCGCAGGACGTACGTGCGACGCACGCGGCTGCGGATGCCGCGTTACGCCAAGCCCTCTTTATCCGGGA